>CAZEWV010000012.1:0-20619 GCA_964516025.1 uncultured Eubacteriales bacterium | reverse complement strand
AAGGCGGAAACGGTTTTATCGACAACAAACGCATGCGTGTTTTCTCGGCGGGACCAGCAGATTCCTCCTCCAGACAGCTGGCCCGGTATACAAAAAAAATCGGAGAAAAGTACTTCCCCTCTGCCGAGATCGACTGCATCTTCAGGGCGGATCGTTTCGGAAGGGGTGGCGATCACACACCTTTTGTTCTCGAGGGTTGGCCAGGTATCCGCATGATGGAAGCCAATGAAAATTATTCCCGTCAGCATACGGTCAATGACACTCTGGACAACATGGACCTGGATTACTGCACACGGAACATCCGCATAGTAGCTTCTATCCTGGCTTCTCTGGCCTCCGCTCCTCCTTCTCCCGGCATTACGAGCGAAAGAGGCCGTGCTCTTTTAGGGCGGGGAGAGGATCGCTATTCCGCTCAGCTGCGATGGAATCCCGTTGCTTCCGACAACCTGGCTGGCTACAAGGTCTACTGGAGAAAAACCACAGCTCCCTTCTGGGAAAATGAAGTTTTTGTGGGAAATGTTTCAGAATACACACTGGAGAAAGTCACTATTGATGAATCTGTCTTTGGAGTATGCGCCGTAGGAAAAGACGGAAATGAGAGTCAAATCAGCGCCTACACCATGCCACCCCGGAGAAAAAGCACTTATACTATAAAATAAATTCTTGGATGCCGTTGGCATCAGAGTTCTGCTTTAAGTTCCGTTCGAACTTTTGAATAGAGGAACTGGTCGAAGACTTTCCCATCTTTATAAACATTGGCTCTTAGAGTTCCCTCAAGAATATAGCCGGCCTTCTCCAAAACACGAGCTGAAGCAGGATTAGTGACATAGGGCTCGGCATAAATTTGGAAGAGGTTGAATTTCTCAAATGCGTGTTCAGTGAAGCGGACTACAGCTTCCGTCATGATATCCTTGTTCCAGAATGGTTCGGCCAGCCAGAATCCCAATTCCGCTGTAAAACGGTGAACATCCACCCCGATCGTCAGTCCGATGCTCCCGATGGCTTCTTCGTTGGTTGCAATGGACGGAGCATCACTTTTTTGCCAATCCCTAATTTCATATTGACCGATGTCTATCAACATTATTTTTTCTCCGACGTACAAGCCGCTTATTAAAAAACGTATCCTTCTTTTATTCTGTGAGATTTATCTGTTTTGAGTCAATCATATTTTTTGCGCAAATTTTATTTTTTTTCATAAACCGACAACTTTCCCCATTAAGATACCGTATAAACTTATGTTGAAACCATGTAATACATACAACTTTACTACCCATTTTATATTAGAAAAAGGAATATATAATGAACAAAATTCAAACGGCAGCTGCAATAATTCTCGTTTTGCTGTCATCGGCATCTCTCTTTGGAGAGGAAGTACTGACTGTCCCCCGGACTGAAAATCCTCCTGTCATCGATGGAAAGATTGACGAAACAACATGGTCAGAGGCCTTGAAGTTTGACAATTTTAAAACCATTAGTCCGGATTACGGAATGGAACCAAGCCAAAAAACTGTCGCCTATATGACCTATGATTCGGAAAATATCTATTTTGCAATCCGCAGTTTTGACACGGAACCCAAAAAAATCAAATCCTCAGTCAGCAGCCGGGACGGAATGTTTCAGGATGACTACATCGCCATTATGCTTGATACATTCGGCACCATGCAGGAGGCATTCGGGTTTTTTTTAAATCCCCTGGGAATCCAGGGTGACGGCATGATCAATGCCGATGGAAACGCGGAAGCCACTTTTGATATGGTCTGGTACAGTGAGGGTCAGATTGACGAAGAGGGATTCTCAGTCGAGTGCAGGATTCCCCTGCAAAGCATCCGTTTTCCTGGAGGAAAAACTATTCCCATGCGTGTATCTTTTTTCCGCAAGATCACACGCACCTCAGAAACCATCGCAAGCCCTCCCATGTTTGCCGATAAAGGAAGTATTCTCAAACAGTCTCAGCCCATAGTGGTCTCAGATTTAATATATAAACGGGTGTACGAATTCATCCCGGCTCTCACCCACAGCACGAGGCAGTCCCATGATGCCGGAGAAATGAAAACAGACGAAAAACAGACAGACTTCAGCCTGACAGGGAAAGTCGGGATCACATCCGATCTGACACTGGATGCAACCTACAATCCGGATTTCAGCCAGGTCGAATCCGATGCCGAACAGGTCGATGTCAACCTGCGCTATACTCTATTCTTCCCGGAAAAACGGCCATTTTTCCTCGAAGGCAACGAGCTCTTCCAGTTCGCCGGGAATGTCGAAGAGGGGCCGCTGGTTTTGGTGGTTCACACACGAAGAATCGTCGATCCACGTTTCGGCTTCAAGCTGTCCGGCAAACTCGGCCGCAAAAATACTCTGGCTGCTCTCTATGCAAACGATGACCTGCCTGACGACCCTACAGACGAGAACCCGGATTTCACAATTGTCCGCTACAAATATTCCTTAAAAGAAGATTCCTACATCGGAGGATTTTATACAGGGAAGGAATTTGGGGAGGGTTTTAACCGCGTGGTAGGTTCGGACGGCCGCTTTCGACTTTCCGGCACATCTATGACCTCCTATCACATTTTTGGATCCTTCACTCAGAGGGACGGGAGTGAAGGAACAGATTCCGGGCATGCTTTGGGTTTGAACTATCAGTTTGGAAACCGCAAGTTTATCCTGGATCTTGGATACCAGGATGTCTCCGAAAATTTCCAGATTGATACCGGATTCATTACACGCACAGGATTGAGACGGCTGTCTGCTTTTGCCATGTACCGGATCTATCCCAAGTCAGAATTTTTTCAACGAATCGAAACCTTTTACTGGAGTTTCCACCTGTATGACACAATCGACAACATGTTCGAAACATTCAACCTCGTAACTCTCCGCGTCCAGCTTCCGAAAAATACCCAGATCCGCTTTGATGCTATCCTGGCCAACGAAGTCTTTGGAGTACAGCGGTTCGGCATAAGCGGATTCGGCTTCCAGGGAATATCACAGATCACCAAACATTTATTAATGACGCTATTTTTCCGGAATACAGGAGCCATTTTCTACGATTCGGAGAATCCTTTTCAAGGGTATGGAAGCCGGTTTGGCAGTACCGTTCAATTCCAGCCCATTGAAAAACTCAGATTTGTCCTTTCCCTTTCCTATGTGGACTTTTTCCGAGATTTGGATAGGGAAAAACTCTATGACTACACTATTATCCGCAGCCTGAACACTTTTCAGGTCAACAAATATCTATTTCTCAGGGCCATCGTAGAATACAACAGTTTTCGCGACCGTTTGACCGCGGACCTGCTGGCCTCATTCACCTACATCCCGGGGACTGTCTTCCACATCGGGTACGGCTCGGCATTCGAAAAAATGGAGTGGACGGGGCAGGACTATATCGGAAGCGACCAGTTTATGGAGACCAAACGCGGATTCTTCTTTAAAGTCTCCTACCTCTGGCGCTTCTAAATATCAAAGCCAGGCTTTGATCATTATTCATTCTCAATTGTATCCAGCATGCAGGCAACAACCTGGACAACCTTGAAAATACTTTTTACAGACACATTTTCGGCCGTATCTTTTTCGGTGTGCCAGAAAGAATTATTGGGTCCGTAATCGAAATCGATAAGATCAATAGATGGGATCCCCGCTCCAAGAAATGGGATGTGGTCGTCATACATATAAGACTCTGTTCCCATGCAAAGATTTGTATATCCTAGGCGCTGGCAGCATACAGCAAACAGGGAATACAGTTGTGGAGAAGAATTGAGATCTCTGTTAATGATTGGATTTTTATCTCCGATCATATCCAATAAAATCATGGCATGAACGTTTAAAATCAGATTGTTTGCTTTGAGCCTGCGGACATGCTCCCTGCTTCCGTAAAGACCATCTCTCTCGTTCATGTTCTTCCCGATGGATTCCTCCCCATCAAAGAAAACAAAGCGGTATGTGAATTTTGTTTTGTGTTTGGAAATGACCCTTGCCAATTCAAGCAGGGCCGCCGTGCTGGATCCTGAATCATTGGCGCCCTGGATTTTGATGCCTTCGATGATTTTTGTATCGATATGAGACGCCAGATAGATGATACGATTTGTATCCCCTTTTTTTTCTGCAACAACATTGGCCATTCCAATGGGGCCTTTGGGAGTGTCGGCCGTGAAGGATTCCTCCCAAGCTTTCAATGAAAAAGATTTTAAGGTGTTAGCCAAATAAGCACGGAATTTCCGGAATATATCTGATTCCGGGGGCCTTGGGGAGAGGCGAATAATTTCCTGAAAATACCGTTCAATTTGCTTCTGAGAAATTTGAGAGACAATATTTTTATTTTTTACGGACGCATCTTGGCATGATGCACTGAGCTGACTCCCACAAAAAAGAAGCAGCCCAAGAATTACGACTGTGAATCTGTGATTTTTCAAAAAATTATTCATGTTATGAAAGCCTGGCTTCAATTCTTATTGTTTTTTAAAGAAGGAGTCTTCCAGGCCGGAGTTGAACTTGACCTCATCGACAACTATAGAAGCAAATTTCTCTCCATCCTGATAGATAGTCCCCGAATGTGCGAAGTTGAGCCCATCTACTTTTTTATAATTTCCCATTATGGATTCCTGCTCAATTTCGATCCCCATGTCGTTCAAGGTCATGGACTTCATCTTATACGGCAGAAAAGTTCCCGGATCAATATAAAAAAGAGACGTGCCGCCGTTTTCAAAAGTCATTTCAAGCAGGAGGTATTCTTTCCCTTTGACCGTCTCTTTGCCCTTATCGGCAAATGTGATTCCATATTTCTCGGGATAAAGCATAAAACTGTTCCCGAATCCCAGGGCTTCGTTTTTTGCCATCTCCTGAACATTCTCAGGTTGGTCTTCGATGACACCTGTCTGGGGATTGAACCTCCATCCCGTTTCTCCATCGAAGCCCGATGTGATAACCATCCCCATCACTTCTATATCCTGGCGCAGCATATTTGGCTCTTTAAGGAAGAACGTGAATGTGCCACTCATACCCATCTGTACTAAATCCATTGTTCCTGAGAAGGTTGTGTCCTTGATGGCTTCCATCACTTTTCTTCCGCCCGTGGCATTGATCACCTGGTCTAAAAGTTTCTTGGCATCCTGGCTGAATCCTGGGGAACAGACAAAACTAAAAAGAAAAAGACCGAGCAAACTAAACATAAAGAATTTCTTCATTGTTCTTTCTCCTCATTCAGTAATACGTTTCGTGAAATATTGAGTTTAGTACGAAATGAAGTCTTTTTCAAATTTGTTATCTGGATAATTCACAAGTTAAATTCTATTTGAGAAAGGAGAGCCGGGATCGGGCATCTTCCAGTTCAAAGATACCGGAATCGGCGTCTTTCCAGAGTTCAAGAAATGCCTCATAGTTTTTAACAGCGCTGCTTCTTTCGCCTTTTTGCTGGAAAATCTTTCCCAGCCAATAGTAGCTTTTTGCATAATAATCCCCGGACTGCATCCTGTGGAGTGTCAGCGATTGGATCTTTTCATACTCTGCCAGAGCTCTATCTAAATCGCCATCCTGGAAATAGGCTTGGCCAAGAGAGCTGAAGAACATCGGATGATAATACATATCCGGATCAATGGGAGAAGGGATTAAATTGCTCGCTTTCATGAAAAAATCAATGGCTGTCGAAATATTTCCCTTTTCCTGTTCAATTCTACCAATCAGATGAAAATAGAATCTTTTAGCTCTCTGTCTCAATCCACTTTCAATGAACTCCTTAAGGTCATCGGCACTCTGCTGAGCTGCAACAAGATCCTTCATGAAGACTTGATTCAGCCCAATCAAATGCCTGGTGTGTATCTGATTAGCATGTTTCCTATCATTAGTTGACTTTTTAAGAATTTCACTATATCCATCCAGCGCCTTTGTGTAATTACCGGTGATCATATTCGCGTAAGCCGCAGCTCCGGTAATTTCCGGTTTTTGCTCGAGGAGATTGAGGGCCTCTTTATATTTGCCTTGAGACAGATAGACTCCGGCTAATCCTGTTCTTCTCTGGACTGTCGATTCCCCGAAAGATTTATATTCCTGTTCCGATTTACTAAAATCACCCTTAAGAAGATAGATATACCCCCGCAGCATGGTCACATAAGGCCGCTGCTGAGAATCCATGGTCAGTGTTTTCTCCAACTGGCCCAGGGCCTGATCATATTTGCCTTCACAGATCAGGATCAGAGCCATCTGCGCGGGAAACCGGGATTGATCCGGATGAAGACGGCCCGTCTCTTCAATGATCAATCCGGCTTTATCATAAAACCCTGTTCCCATATACGTTTCGGCCAGGTTCCACTTTGCAATCCAGCCTTCGAGATTGTTTTGGATACTCTGTTGGAAGAGTTCCTCCGCTCTATCAAAATCTTCAATCTCATAGTGCACCAGTCCCAAATTCGTAAGGCCGGTCGAATCGTCAGGATACATCTCAAGCAGCTGCTCATAGGCTTTGATGGCATTGTCGAATGTTTCTTCTGAAAGACGGTAATAATCTCCGGCAATAATAAAACGCTCTCGATCCGAGGCCTTATAGCTCAGTTCAAATGCCTTTTGTATTGCATTCCTCCTTGCTGGAGTAAAACCCAAATTGGCGTATGAGCTGGACAGCGACCTGTACGCCATGGCAAAATCGGGATCGATTTCCAGGACCTTCTGCATTTGTTCAATGCTCTGTGGATAATTGCCTGTAAGATGCAGTTTTCTTCCCTCGCTGTAGTGTTTATAAGCCTCAGGGGAACTTGTCGTTATTGTGCTCACCTCTTTATCGATATCATTTTCGATCTCTTGCTGCGTAAACTCAAATTTTTCTTTGACCTTCAATGTCAGCTCATCAACCATGTCATAGAAACTTCCCTCTCCTTCTCCCTCAAGTTTTTCAAAGACAATAACTTCGTTGGTGTTCGGATTTTGGAGAGACGCATTGATCCGGAATGTCCCGTTTGCCCGTGTGAAATTTCCCACCAGGACATTGGACACTCCTGCACGCTGAACAACCTCCTGAAGAATATCGGAAGAATATGTAGTGGCCTCAACCTGATTGAGCTGGCTGAGGATATTAAAGAGCCTCTCTGCGCTCAGCACTCTTATACGCTGAGATTGGGAAAGATCCGTGATCAGAAGATCGGAAAGCGCGCTCCTCCAATGATTAAAGTTCTCATCTCCCGTATTGTTTTTAAAGTACAATACAGCCAGAGAAGGTTTGTCGGAAAGAACAGGAGGAGGCATTTTTTTCTGGAAAGGGCGCAGAACCACAAAGACCAGTATTCCAATGGCAACAACCGCAAAGACGGGAATAAGAAACTTCTTCACCCCGATCGTTACGGTAATCTCATCCGTGATCCGAGTGCGCCTTTTAGGTACAATGGTTTCGGTAGTTGGGATTTCACTTTCGATTTCGTCCAGATCGTTGAGAATTTTTTCAACGGATTGATACCTGTTGTCCCGATCTTTCTCCAGACATTTTAATATCATGCGGTTAAGCTCAACAGGAATTTGAGGATTTAAAGATTGTGGATTCGGAGGCTTTGACGCTTTCTGCTTCATGGCCACACTCAAAGGCGTTTCGCCTGTGAAGGGGAGACGTCCGGTGAGCATTTCAAAAAGGATAATACCCAGCGAATAAATATCCGAGCGCATGTCTACGTCCTTAGTTTCCACCTGTTCAGGAGACATGTATTCAGGCGTTCCGATCATCACACCCTCTCCGGTAATCCCTTCAGTTTGGAGCGACCGGGCAATCCCAAAATCCAGGATGCGGGCATTGCCGTCTGTATCAATCATAATGTTTTTTGGTTTCAGATCACGATGAACAACATGTAGGCGGTGCGCTTCGTCTAAACCCCCACAGACCTGCTTGGTCAATGCCACAGCTTTGGCTACAGTCAACCGGCCCGACCTCTTGATAAAGCTTTTGAGGTCCTCTCCGGCAATATACTCCATGGTGATATAGAAATTCCCGCCTTCCCTTCCGAGATCGAACATTCGGCATACATTCCGGTGACCTATCTTTCTGGCATATTTCAGTTCATTCCGGAAACGCTCGATGGCCTTTGGGTCAGCTGATATTTCGGGTTTAATCAGTTTTAGAGCAACCTTTTCATTCACTTCGGTGTCGAGGGCTTTATAGATCCGTCCCATCCCTCCCCGTTCCAGTTCTTCGATGATCTTGTATCGACCGGCAAAAGTACTTCCCATGGACAGCTGTGGGACCGGAGTTCGGAAAGTCTCTGTGGACTCATTGGGTCCCTTTCCGCCGGGGATGAGAGGAGCTGCACATTCGGAACAAAACTGGGTCCCATCAGGGTTTTTAATCCCACATTGAGGGCATTTCATGACAAGAATTCCTCCTCCGTAAAGATAAAAAAAAGAATACCAATTCCCCCCTAAAAAAGCAATACGAACAGGCGGTCAGACATTTAAAACTTTTAAAACTATCTGTTAAATTTGACTTGAACTATTAGAATGAATAAACTGTAAACACATCCATCAGAAAGGAAAAGTCCAATAATGACTTTGAAAGAATTCTTGAAAAAATTCCTTCTTTACGGAATTTTAACCGGTTTTGTTTTTCTCCCCATCACTTATGGACTGGTCTGCTGGGACATCGGAGCATGAGTCAAATCGATCAGTGAAGAAGCTCTCGAAATTTATCCGGGAAATGTGGTGTCGGCTCTTTTGGATTATGTGGATTCATAAGAACACAGCCTGCAGAAAAGAAACAGGGCCGTGTGGGCTCTCGGACAACTCGGAGATCCGATGGCTTTGCCTCTTCTCAATAAACATTATACAGGCAGTTCATGCGATCACATGAGATTTATCTGCCAGCACGAGCTAAAAAAAGCCATCAAACTGTGCAAAGGGGCTTGGAATGCCAGCTCCTGGACCTGGCGGCGGTAAGTCAACTAAAGTGTACAAAATTTAGACACAGAAAGAGATATATGTAAACCGCTTCCTTTTCCTAATAGGCTCCTGATTTATGGAATCACCGATATATCGGTGATAAAAATCCATTAAAAGTCAAAATCTGTATCGGGTTCCGTGGTTCTCACCTCGAACTCAGTAAGACGATTAAGCAAATCCTTGTTTTTCAGATATCTTCTGATCTGTTCCGCCTTCTTCTGGCTGAAAACACCCAAGAGTTCTCTGTTTCCGGTCTCGTCGTAAAGATACAACGCTTTCTTCGGTTTTGCCTTTTTCGAAGCCTCTTCGATCTGCTGTTGCAAGTCGATTGTTTGTAGTGATTGCATTTTTCAGTACTCCTACTTCTTTCCTATTGCAAAAAACATGCCAATATGGAATTTCATCATTTCCACTTAATATACGTTTATCCGCTTCCTTTTGTTTATATGGGGAGTTGACAAAAAGATAAGTGAAAAAATGTCTATTATAAAGAAAAATATGACGAAGTCAAGCGATATTTTCATAATTTTTTAACTTAATTATTGCCTTAAATCCAATCCAAAAGAGACACATGTCCATAAATGGGACATTTTAATGAAAACTAATGTGTCTTCTCTGGTTTTTTTCAACAAGTATGTTCTCCTTTACGCTATCTATATAATCACCGGAGCACTTGGGACAGACCATAATTAATCCCTCATATATACAGACGTAAAAAAAACAAAAAAAGTTTGACTTTTCTAAAAAAAAAGTGACTCCAAAACAATAACAATTGGAATCTAAGGTGAAAATTTTTTATTTCCGGTAGATATAAACCGTGTGGATAATCCAGGATAGTTAGCCGAAACTCTTCACTTTTAACCAGAACTCACTGATAGGTCCTTTTATCCCCCGGCATATAAAAATGGGCTGATCGTTCTCATAGGGCATGCAGTAGCCGCAGTCCGTCCGGCCGGCTTCAAAAACTTCATCAAAATACTGCAGCAGATCCTCTTGACTTCCTCCTATAAAAATAACTATGTCCCCAATGTACTCGCTCGGTCCCCAAAGATAGTAGCTGTTATGGCTTGAAATGGCATCCGGAAGACCATGTTTCTTTCCCAGAAAGTCAACGGCCCCTGCTTCTCCATAATTTCCAGCGAAAATGGCACATTTATTTTGTTCCTCAAGAGACAGAGTGTTATAAATCCGGGCCACCTCACCCACCATCTCTTCCCATCCAAACATATCGGCATAGCGCTGGGGAAGGATGCCAAATTCATGGTATTCCCCCTGAATGCGTAAAACTCCAATTTTTTTTGCGTAATCGATATAGGTTTCCACCTGAAGAATAGGGAGAGCCATAGGGGCAAATATAAAAGTACAAATCATTACGGAAACGATGAGGACGGTCTTAATCCATCCCCAGCGAAATCTTCTCAACCACCTCTCTAACTGCACACCCCCAGCAGCGAACACAATAGGATAGGCTCCGGAGAGATAATAATCTTTCGCATGCTGGAGCATGAAGAGGATAAAAAGTGATAGGAACATCCAGCCAAAAAACCGGTACTTTTTCCCTTCTCTATTGAAAAATAAAAGTGAGTAAAAAAATTGCCCACCGGCGCCAGGGCCGCAGCTGAAGCCAGCACCATGGCGAATTTTTTTCCTCCAAGCTCACGTGCAATTAATCCCGTCATAAAAACAAAGAGAAACCCACACAACGCTGGAACAATACGCATGGCAAAAACCGAGTCCCCGAGAACCGCACGAATTCCTTTTGAGCAGCAGCATGGCCAAGGGCGGATGATCCACATATCCAAAGGCAAGATTCTTGCTGCAAGCTATGTAATAGAACTCATCCCGAAAAAACCCGTATCCATTAATAGCTGCCAATTGGAGAATTAACTTTAGTCCAGCGATATAGCCGATGACGGCCAAATCACTCGTAAGTTTCCCTCCCGATGCTGGATTTCTTGAAGACATACCTAAATTCCTGAATATACAGAGCCTAAGAAAAGTATATATAATAGACCGGAAAAGGAAAAGAGATGTTTAAAGAACTCAAAGAAGCCATTGATGCCGGAAATGCAGTTCTCAACGAACTGGAGAACGCAATTTCCCATCAACAATCATGAAGAATCTCCAGAACCAGCTTAAGGTCAAAAGTTTTCAAAGACGCGCCGCTGAAAAAGAAAAGACAAATTGGTTAGAAAAATATAAAGAGTAGTCGTTCCGCAAAAATCTATTACAGACTCCAACCCTCCCGATAGGGCCGATGGAAGAATTTATCGGCCTCGGGATAGTTTGGAAAGCTCATGTTTTCGGAATCCCAATACAGCTTTGCGCCCGACCGGATAGCCACATTTCCCAGGAGAACGGTCTCTGTCATGGGGCCGGCATAGTCGAAATGGGACGCAGCAGGCTCACCACCTTTACATGCCCTGATCCACTCCTTATGATGCCCTATAGAACGAGGCAGAGTCTTTGGAGGACGTTGGTACTCCTCCATCCGTTTCTCAGGCAAGATACGCAGCCCATTGGCACCATGAGATCCACATAAGATCTTTCCTTTGCTTCCAATGTATAAAGCGCCACCGTACGTGTCTCCCATCTTCAAATCCTGTGGAAGTTCTTCAGGACGAGGCGGCATCAAGCCGCCGTCATACCATGTCAAAGTTAGAGAAGGAAATCCCTCCCGGGCAGGGAATTCATACGTAACAATTGAGGCACGGGGATAGGTTTCAGTATTTTTTGGCTTGTCCCAGGTCATTTTCCCAGGAACATATGTGGAATAACTGGCTTCGACACTTATCGGGGCACCAAGCTTCAGTGACCATACGATATGGTCGAAAATGTGACAGCCCATATCCCCAAGACCTCCGGTTCCAAAATCCAGCCAGCCTCGCCACTTTTGAGGAACATAACAGGGATGATAGGGCCGCGTTGGCGCAGGACCCAGCCACAGATCCCAACTCAAGCTTTCAGGAACAGGAGGAGTCTCCAGGGGCCGGCCGATACCCTGGGGCCATACCGGATGCGGTGTCCAAGCATGGACTTCGGTAATGTCCCCAATGGCTCCATCCCAAATCCATTCTTTGAGAACGCGGATACTTTCCATAGCGTGCCCCTGATTGCCCATCTGTGTGGCAACTCCGGCACTACGGGCGGCCTCGGTGACTGTCCGGACTTCAAAGATAGTGTGCGTTAAAGGCTTTTCACAATAAACGTGTTTTCCAAGCCCGATGGCCGCCATTGTGGCCACGGCGTGCACATGATCGGGTGTCCCAATCACAACGGCATCGATGTTTTTCTCTTTGTCCAGCATTATTCGAAAATCGCGATATCTTTCTGCATCGGGAAATTTTGTGAATGTTCGAGCAGCTCTTTCCCAATCCACATCACAGAGGGCCACAATGTTTTCCTCTGCCATCTGCGAAATATCTCCGTCCCCCTGGCCGCCAACGCCGATTCCAACAACATTAAGCTTGTCGCTGGGAGCCACATATTGTTTCCCTCCCAGAACATGGCGGGGAAGGATCATCCAGCCAGAAGCCGCAGCTGCAGATAAATTTAAAAACTTGCGTCGGGATATCTTCTTCATGATCAAATAATATATATCTTGGACATCAAATTTTCAGCAATTGGGCGGCGTTTTTGCCATAAATATTGGCCTTGTCCTCTGCAGAAATATTCAGCCTGTCGATACTCGTGACCATCTGGGCTAAGCTTCCGATCTGATGGGGATAATCACTCCCTGCCACAAGATGGTCGGCCCCGGCAAAGTCTATGGCCAATTGAAGGGCTTTGACATCAAAATTCACCGTATCAAAGTAAAATGTTTTCAGATATTCACTGGGTTTTTGTGAGATATTTTCCCGGCACTCTTTAAAGGCCGTATATCCTCTGTCCAATCTTTCCGCTAAATACGGGATTGTTCCGCCTAGGTGGCCCAGTATCCATCTGATCTTAGGAAATTTCTCCACCACTCCACTGAAAACAAGCTTGGCGGCTGCGAGTGTCGTGTCAAAAGTAAATCCGAGCAAAGGCATAAGCCAGTAATCGGTCATGGACTCGACGCCTACCGGAAATGAAGGATGGATGTCGAACACAGCCTCCAGTTCATTGGCTTTTTCATACAGAGGCCAAAAACGCTCATCGCTCAGCGCGACTCCGTTGATGTTGCTGTGAAGGGCCGCACCACGGAATCCCAGTTCAGAAAAAGCACGCTCTAATTCCCTCACCGCTGCCTCGGGATCGTTCAAAGGGAGAGTGGCCAGAGCGGAAAACTTTTGACTTTTTTCTTTTTTGATTTTGGCAAAATTATCGTTGACCATCCGGGCCAATTCGACCGCACGTTCCGGAGTTTCGATATGAACTCCGGGTGTGGTAAAGGTTAAGACCTGCATATCTATCCCTGTTTTTTCCAGAACCTCTGACCGGAAGTTTATGTCACGGTGTCCCCGTACAATAATATTGTAATCCCCGGGATAATGGAGCAGAGGATTGTTGTCTGTGTCATAGGTTACTTTTATGTTGCTCGGACCGGTTTGGATAGCCTCCAGGTATTCCGGAGGATAAAAATGGTTGTGTACATCAATAATTTTCATTAGCTCAACTCCTGGGAGACTTATTTTTTGTCCACAAATAATATACAGGAAATCCGACTAAAACAAGAGAAAGCCCGATCAGACTCTCTTTTGGGCTTGCGATCATCTGATAGATCACTATGACAAATGAAGACAAGATGAAAATAATAGGAATGACAGGGTACCCCCAGATACTGTATCCCCGTTTAAGGTCTTTTCTCCGCCGGAGCAATATTAATCCGATGGCCATCAGGCCAAAGAAAATCCATTCGGTATAGACTACACGCGTAAACAACGCGCGGTAGGTCCCAGTGGCAACAAGGACTGATGACCAGACGGCCTGAATCCCAATCGCTCTATGTGGTGTTTTGTACTTGGGATGGACTTTTCCTATCCAGCGGAACAGCAGTCCATCCTGGGCCATCGAGTAATAGACTCGGGGACCGCAGAGGATTATTCCCGTCAGCCCGCCGAGTGTCGAAAAGACGACAAGACCGGCCACAAAAGCACCGCCTCCATCTCCGACGAGGGCATCAGCAACATCGGCAGCGATCCGTGTCGATGAGGCCACTTTATCCAAGGGCAGGACATACATATAAACAGCATTTAATGCGATATAGCTTATGGTTACAATCAATATCCCCAGCATGAGGGCTTTGGGAATCGTTTTTTTGGGATTGACAGTTTCCTCCGAATTGTACGTCACCATGTGCCAGCCGCCAAAGGCGAATAATCCGGCCACCATAGCGAGAAAAAAACCATTCAAAGGAATTCCTGTTTGGGCGATTTCTCCGGCGGCAAAATGTTCGGGGACTTTTGCACCAAGGATAAAACCAACAAGAATAATAAACACGATGGCAATAACTTTGCCTAAAGTCAGTAGGGTTTGGAGAGAACTCCCCTGCTTGACCCCTATGTAATTGACGGCTGAGAGGATAATAATGGCGGATATGGCTACTGCTTTTTCCCCAGCATCGGTTAAAGGAACAAAAAAACCGACATGCCGGGCACAGATAAAGGCCACTGCGGCGATAATTCCGGAGTGCATGATCCAGAACATGGCCCAACCCCACAAAAATCCCAAGCCTGGAGAATAGGCCTCTTTGAGATACACGTACACTCCACCGGACTGAGTGAAGATAGAGGCCAGCTCTGCGCAGACTAGAGCTCCAAAAAATGTCAGAACACCCGATAAAAGCCAGACAAGAAAAATACCTCCTACCGAAGGCACCAGACTCGTAATCTCTGAAGGCTGCGCAAAGATGGAAGCACCGATTATCGTGCCCACAACCAGTGCCGTGGCATGCGGGAGTCTTATCGCCCGTTTAAGCTCCGGATTTTTTTCTAACATATTTTGTACAGCGGATCTCAACTTAAAAAGAACAAGTCGGTGATGTTTATATATCAGTAGCTTAAAGATGTCAAAAGAGGAACAAAACTTACTCTAGAGGTTTTTCCTTGAAATGATATAATACAAAAAAATATTTTAGCGGAGGAAAAGATGGCTCCACTTAAAAAAGGAATAATACCAAGTCTATTCATTTTTGTTTGTTTAATCCCTTTTCTTCAGGCAAAGGAAACTCCGGATTGGGAAAATCCAAAGATTTTCGGCATCAACAAAGAACTGGCCCACAACACGCTTATGGTATTTCCGGACATACCATCCGCATTGAAAAATTCGAGATCTTTATCCCCGTATTTTCAATCTCTCAATGGATCCTGGAAATTCCATTGGGTAAATAAACCTGCAGACAGACCCAAAGAATTTTATAAGCCGGAATTCAACGTGGAGCACTGGGATGAAATCCCGATCCCGAGCAACTGGCAGATGGAAGGTTATGGAATCCCGATCTATCTCAACAGTCCCTACCCTTTTAAGAAAAATCCACCCAACATCCAGCACGAATACAACCCTGTGGGCTCATACAGATTGGAATTCGAAATTCCAGAAACTTGGGACAACCGGCAGGTATTTCTACATTTCGATGGAGTGGAATCAGCCTTCTATCTGTGGATCAACGGCCAAAAAGTCGGTTACAGCCAGGGAAGTCGTACCCTGCCGCTTCGGATTCCGGAAAGTGGAGAAAAAAAACGGTCAGCTTTTTGTTAACGGTAAACCCATTCTCCTCAAAGGCGTAAACCGCCATGAACATGATCTCAACACCGGGCACTATGTATCAAAAGAGTCCATGATTCAGGATATTAAACTCATGAAGCAGTTTAATCTCAATGCCGTACGCACAAGTCACTATCCTGATACTCCCTCGTGGTATGACCTGTGTGACGAGTTCGGGATCTATCTGATCGATGAAGCCAACATCGAATCCCATGGGATGGGATACCGTCCGAACACAACTCTCGGCAATAATCCAGAATGGGAGGACGCTCATCTAGACAGAATTATCCGGATGGTGGAAAGAGACAAAAACCATCCATCAGTTATCATCTGGTCTATGGGCAATGAAGCCGGCGACGGGGTAAACTTTGAAGCCGGCTCCGCATGGATTCATGAACGTGATGCCCAGAGGCCCGTGCACTACGAGAGGGCAGGACGGCGGGCTCATGTGGATATTGTCAGCCCAATGTACATGCGGATTGAAGGGCTGGTCAAATACGCCGGCCAGTCACAGGATAGGCCGCTCATCCTCTGTGAATACGCCCATGCCATGGGCAACAGTGTGGGAAACCTTCAGGATTATTGGGATGTTATCGAACGTGAGCCTCAACTCCAGGGCGGTTTTATCTGGGACTGGGTGGATCAGGCGTTGGCCAGGACAACCTCTGACGGCCGGACCTTTTTTGCTTACGGCGGCGATTTTGGCGACAACTTTAACGACGGCAATTTCCTCTGCAACGGGCTTATCCAGCCCGACAGAAGGCCCAATCCCCATTTTTATGAGGTCAAAAAAGTCTATTCGTATGTAACTGTTGAACCCGTCGATCTTCTGGATGGGAAGGTACTCATTAAGAACAAGTACGATTTTGTTTCGCTCGACTTTCTGGACATTTCCTGGGAGATGACGGAAGACGGAGAGGTGATTCAAAAAGACGCCCTGCCAAAAATGAATCTGTCTCCAAAACAAACTCAAGAAATTCGGATACCATTTAAAAAGCCCGATTTAAAGCCGGGTGCGGAATACTTGATAAAAGTTTTGTTCAAACTCTCTGAGGAGAGAATCTGGGCAAAACAAGGATATCTTCTGGCTTGGGATCAATTTGAGCTGCCCTTCAAAACACCTCCGGCTTCTAAATTGGATGTCCAGGATATGCAGGATTTAACGGTAAAAGAGTCTACAGCAGCCTGCACTGTGACAGGAGATTCCTTCCAGCTCACTATAGACAAGGACAGCGGGTCCATCGAATCTTTTGTCTATCAGGGAAAAGAACTTGTCACCCGGCCTCTCGCTCCAAATTTCTGGCGTGCACCAATCGACAACGACAACGGCAACAGGATGCCCGAACGGCAGTCCGTCTGGCGCACGGCAGGACCCGGGAGAGTGGTGAAGACTGTAGATGTCCAACAACTCCATCCCAATGAAGTACGCATCCAAGTTGATTGTCTTCTTCCGGCAGGAAAATCGGATTTATCCATCGTCTACACCATTTTCGGCAGCGGAGATATAGTCGTAGAGAGTTCATTCAAACCGGGAATGGAACTCCCCAATCTGCCGCGTTTCGGAATGCAGATGGGAATCCCGGGAGAGTTCAGCACAATAACCTGGTATGGAAGAGGACCTCATGAGTCCTATTGGGATCGAAAAACAGGTGCCGCAGTTGGAATCTATTCCGGATCTGTCGAAGAGCAGATTCACCCTTACATCCGACCTCAGGAAGTGGGAAACAAAACCGATGTTCGGTGGGTGACATTGACGAATGAGGACGGCACGGGTTTACGTGTCAGTGGTTTACCCCTTTTGAGTATAAGCGCATGGCCCTTTTCCATGTCCGATCTGGAACGAGCAGAGCACACATTCGAACTCAACCGCCGCAACTTCGTGACCTTCAACATCGATTTTAAGCAGATGGGTGTGGGAGGTGACAACAGCTGGGGCGCCAGACCGCATCCGGAGTACACACTCCCCGCAAAACCCTACAAATATTCGTTCCGCATTTCGCCATTGTCGGGAGTCAAGAACACAACTAGAAAATGATATCGACCTTTAGAAGGCCCAACAGTTCGCCGACGATCCCGAAGTACAAAAAGCACAGTAAGAATTTCAGGAGGCTATGAAATAAAAAGGGAACATCCTCCTGTTTTACAGGATGGGCCAGCCTTTCAGTCCTGTGATACGGAACCTCTGGGACAGTGTTGTTTCTCCGATTACTATGGAAACAACATATTCTCCAGGATCTACGAACGATCCAAACCTCCTTCGCCTTTGAGCCTGCTCACCACTTCTCTGCCGGCGCATGTTCCAGAATATCCTGTTGATTCCCACTCCGTTTGAACCATCCATTTGTGTCAGGACCTCCCCGTTGAGATCTGAAATAGTCATTTTAACTGGAATATCTGCAGCTTCTTTTAAATAATAATTGAACACAGCAGCGATCGGCTCATTGGGAGTCGAAAGATGTCTGTTTCCATAGAGATTGTAATTCCCCCATCCCCGCGTCACCCTCTGGACAGTGGGCTCCACTTGAAAAAAGTGGACGTCTTCTTCCAGAATTTTGCTGTTGATCTCCTGAAGAGGAGAGATATCCGTGATGTAAATTCCCCGGCCGTATGTCCCGACAACCAGGTCGTTTTCCCTGGGATGAACGAGAAGATCGTGTACAGCTATTGTGGGCATATTGTTGCGCATGTACACCCATTTGTTTCCACCAGAAATGGAGACATAAACACCTTTGTCGTTTCCGAGAAAAAGAAGCTCGGGATTTTTTCTGTCTTCGTAAATGACGTTTACAGGTTTGTCGGGAAGGTCGGACGATATGTTGATCCAGGTTAAACCGAAGTCTGACGTTTTAAAGACAAACGGTCTAAAGTCATCCCTGCGGTATCCTGATTTTGTGACATAGGCCTTGCCTTCCTCGAAGTTTGAGGCAAAAACACGGCTGATCCAAAGGTGCTCAGGCCCTCCTGCTGCGGCAATACTTTTTGTGACATCGTTCCAGGTCACGCCGGAATCTTTTGTCACCCAGGCTTTCCCGTCGTCAGTTCCAATCCAGATAACTCCCGGCTCCACCGGAGACTCCGAAATGGTTGTGATGGTGCAGTACTGGATGTGACCCTGGCCTGCGATTTTGACCGGATCGTTAGAAGTCAGATCAGGACTGATCTCCTGCCAGTCATTTCCTCTGTCTAGAGACCGGAGAAGAACCTGGGTTCCCGTATAGATTATTTTGCTGTTATGAGGAGAGATATGAAGAGGAGGACACCAGTTGAACCTGAAAGGATCTTTGCCTTCTTCCCTACGGGGGACAATGCTTGTTCGTGTACCCAGCTTCTGGTCCACCCGGGAATGCCCTCCGAACTGGAGGGTGTTGTACACCCAGCGGCTGTCTTGTGGATCGATCACATTGTACATCCCATCTCCACTTCCCATGGGAATGCTGTCTTCCAGTGTCACCCGTCCAGACCAGGAGGCGCTAGGGACTTTCCAGCTGTCATGGCATTGGAGCCCTCCGTAGATGTTGTAGGGATCCTCCATGTCCACACCAATCGCATAATACTGGGCCATGGGTAGATTGTCATAATAATCGCAGGTCTTCCCACCATCGTAGGAGATGTAGACGCCTCCGTCGCTGCCCATAAAAATCCTATTGGAATTCTGCGGATCGATCCACAACGTACGAATATCACCAAAGGCGTTAGGGAACATTTTTTCAGGCGGCCAGTCGATATCAGACCATGTGCGCCCGGAATCGTCAGAGCTGGCCAAACTTATGGTGGTCACAAAGACTTTCTGGTAATTATTGGGATCGACTCTGATCTGGTTGAAGGAATAAGCCGCCTTCCCTCCCACATTGTCTTCGACGGAATTCATCTTGGTCCAGGTTTTGCCTGCATCATCCGTTCTGTAAACTTCTCCCCCGATTTCACGTTCCTGAGGTTCTCTTCCCTGCCTGCGGTCTTGTTCGATTTCCAAATCGGTTGGAGGCCGTATGTTGCAGTTTTCTACGACCGCATAGAGGATATCCGGACTTTTTCTATAGATATCCAGACCGATGCGTCCGATTTTTCCAGCTGGGAGGCCTTCACCGAGTTTTTTCCAAGACCTCCCGGCATTTGATGTTTTGTAGATACCGCTGCCGGGCGCGCCAGCCTCAAAATGCCATGGGTACCGGTATTTCTCATAGGCAGCCGCATAGAGGATGTCTGGAGAATCCCGGTTAATCACTATATCGATCACACCAACATTCTCATTGATATAGAGAACATGGCTCCATGTTTTTCCGCCATCTAAGGTTTTAAAAACACCGCGCTCCTTGTTTGGAGAAAAGAGGTGTCCCATCGCAGCCACATACACAATATCAGGATTTTTAGGGTGAATAACAATCCTGCCGATGTGCTGGGTATCATTTAATCCCATATGAATCCAGGTTTCTCCTCCGTCGGTTGATTTATATACCCCGTCTCCCCAGTATGAACTCCTGGCCGTGGCATGTTCACCGGTCCCAACCCAGACTGTATCCGGTGCGGAAGGAGCCAGAGTCACGTCTCCTATGGAAAAAATATCCTGATCATCAAAGAGCGGTTCAAAGGTGGTGCCGTTGTTTGTTGTTTTCCAGAGACCCCCGTTTCTTCCGGCAACATAAAACGTATAAAGGTGCGCTGCTGATGGAAATTCAGGAACGGCAAAATCGCTGATCCAAGATCCGCTCCGGAAAGGCCCGAGGTTCCGGTAGGTGAAATCTTTTAACAGATCCGCATTGAAACGATCTTCCATTTCTCGCGGAAAAACAGAAGCCGCCAAAATAAGACTAAATAAAACCACTAAAATATTCTTGTTCTTGTCTCTCACCTTGCCTCCTTTTTTAAATCTTTTGTCCTCTGGGTTTAAGCATCCATTTTTTTTTAGACGGTAATTTGTCCATAGAACAAAATTATAAAAATAAAGGACTTAATTCAACCCTAAAAAAGAGGTTCACGGGATTTTCGGGGAAGCATTCCAAAAGAATTTGAAACTTTTTCAAAAAAGATAGATTATAGAAA
>CAZEWV010000011.1:0-21326 GCA_964516025.1 uncultured Eubacteriales bacterium | reverse complement strand
GAAGGTTTAAACATAGGATATTTAGATTATAAGAAGATTGATATGGATATGCAATTCAATCTTCAAGAGGGGGGACTAAACAAAAGCCCTTAGTCTAACATGGATTATGAACGAACCGATGTCGACAGTTTTTATGAATATTTCAGGCTACTTGAATTTAATCCGGTCCATTAGGCTGTAGAGGATGGGGATGATAAACAAAGTGAGTAAAGTTGTGGCTGTCAGACCACCCACCACAGTGATAGCCATAGGAGCTCTTAATTCTGATCCCGCTGATGTGCTCAATGCCATGGGCAGCATCCCAAAGATGGTGGTTAAGGCCGTGATCAAAACCGGCCTCAGCCTGACTCCACAGGCCTGAAGAATGGCATCCTTTTTTTCCAGCCCTCTTTTTTTCAACTGATTGATATAATCCACCATTACAATACCATTATTCACGGCGATTCCCCCGAGGATGACAAATCCAATGAGCACGGGAAGATTGATGGGTTTTCCTGAAATGAGCAGGGCCAGAACGACACCGATAAATGCAAGAGGGATGGTGAACATGATGATAAAGGGATAGAGAAAAGACTCGAACAGAGCAGCCAAGATCATATAAACCAGCAGCGTGGCCAAAATAAAGGTCCCGGACATGATGACAAAAGTCTCTCGCATTTCTTTATATTGGCCGCCGTATTCTATGAAGTATCCAGCCGGAAGATTGTCTTCAACCACTTTCAATCTCAAGTTGATATCTTGAACGATACTACCTAAATCTCTCTCTACAATATTCGCAAGAATGGAGACCATTCGCGCTTGATTCTCCCGGGTGATTTGAATGGGGCCTTCTCCCTGGGAAATAGAGGCCACCTGATCGAGGTAAACCGGAGGTTTAAAGGGAACAATAATTGGGATTTTTTGAATATCTTCAAGGCTGTCTCTGAACTTCTTTTTAAACCGGACGCGAACATCCACCTCATCGTTTCCATCTCTATACCGGGTGACGACAGTTCCCAGCGATGTGGTTTGAAGTGCGCTGGCAATCTGGCTTGCCTTCAATCCCATCCGAAAAACTTTCTTGCGGTTTAGCGTGATGTGGTATTCCGGTTTACCCTCCTCCATGGTGTGATAGACATCTCTCAAGCCATCAACATCGTGAATTTTTTGCACAATACGATCCGCAATCTGATTTATTATGGAAAGATCTTTCCCTGAGACTTTAATTTCAATCGGCGCTTGAGCTCCAATTGTCATGGCCTGAGTAATATCCAAAGCCTCGATTTTGATCTCCCTAAAATTTGGAAGCTTTTGTCTAATGTTTTCTAAGATATCCATGTTTGAGAGCTTTCTGTTATTCTGATTTATAAGCTTAATCCATAAAAGTCCCTCATTCGCATCGGTAGTAGAAAAAGAACTGGCCAGATCCTGGGGATTCACATCAGCCTGGGTTCCCATCTGAGCAGATACCGTTTCCACTCCGGGTTCTGCCATGGCTATTTTTTCCACTAAAACCACAACGCGGTTTGTTTCTTCAATGGACGTTCCAACCGGTAATTTGACCGAGAGGATGAGCCAATCATAGTCCATAGCAGGAATGAATTCCGTTCCCAAAAAAGGGACAACAAATAGAGAGAGCAGGACCAGCCCAAACGCTCCGCTCAGAACGGCCACTCTCCGTTTGAGAGCGTATTGTAGGGCACTTTGATAAAATGTTTTCAATTTCCGGTAGTGTTGTGTTTGTCTCTTTGAGTCGACTTCAAAAGGAGTGATGTGTTTTTTAAAAAGGAGAGCTGTCGCCATCGGAACAAGAGTAAAGGCCACAAAGAGGGACGCCAGTAGGGATATAGAAATAGACACGGCCAAAGCGCCGGCCATCTTTCCCGTAATACCTGAAGCAAACATCATAGGAAAAAAAACGGCAATGGTGGTCAGGGTTGAAGCCGTAATGGCCATACCTATTTCTGACAAACCTTTTATTGCAGATTCTGTTTCATCCTTTCCTTCTTCAAGATGACGAAATACGTTTTCAATGACAACAACAGCATTATCCACAAGCATTCCTATGCCTAGGGCCAAACCTCCCAAAGTCATTATATTGATCGTGTATTTTGTGGCATAGAGGACGATAAACGTAGTGAGGACGGAAAGCGGAATGGCTAGAACAATAATGATCGTAGGCCGCCAGCTGCGGAGAGAAAAAAGGATCAAAAGAACGGCCAAGAAACCTCCGGTCAAAAAGTTATTCCTGGTTTGACGGAGAGAACTCCGGATGATTTCTGATTGATCCATCCTTGGAAAGAAACTCACCTCCTGAGAAAGGTTTGCAAGAATGTTTTTCAACTCCTTGTTTACACCCTCAGCCGTAGAGACCGTATTGGCGCCTGAACGTTTATTGATCGAAAAGATGAGGCCCTGACCTCCTTTAATTCTTGTCAGGAAACGGTTTTCTTTAAGAGTATCATTCACTTCTGCAACATCTTTGATGGTGATCGGCTTGCCGGTTTGTGTAAAACCGACAATGGTTCTGCGGATATCGTCCAGGCTTTCATACTCTCCAATCGTTCTTACTAACGACTCGGTAAAATTGTTGACAATATAGCCTGCAGGAAGATTTAAATTCCCCATTCTGAGGGCATAAAGAATCTGATCCTGAGAAATGTTTCTGGACTCGAGTGCAGCCTTGTCGATATCCACGACAATCTCTCTGATTTCGGTCGAGTACACTCGAAAAGACGCCACTCCGTCTACTCTCTGTAGTTGTGGGGCAATTTTTTCCTCAACCAACTTCTTCAGTTCAACAATTGGCATGTCACTGGTAATGCCTCCGATCATGATGGGGAATTGGACAAGGTTGAATTTCACGACTAACGAGTCGGTGGCGGCTTCAGGAAGACTGCTCTGGAAGAATCCAATCCGGTCTCTGACATCCTGAGCTGCAAAATCAAGGTTCGTACCCCATTCAAATTCCACCATAATAATGGACATTCCTTCGGAAGTGACCGAATTGACTTTTTTTACTCTGCTGACCGAATTAATAATCTGTTCCAATGGTCGAGTAATTGT
Source organism: uncultured Eubacteriales bacterium (assembly GCA_964516025.1). Taxonomy (GTDB): domain Bacteria; phylum Acidobacteriota; class Aminicenantia; order Aminicenantales; family Aminicenantaceae; genus JAUWVG01. The sequence goes on along the minus strand of CAZEWV010000011.1, from coordinate 18,281 downwards.
ATTTTCAATGTCCACTGGGGAGGCTCCAGCATAGACAGTAATGACTGATACGGTGGGAAATTCAACGTCGGGAAAGAAATCAAGACCAAGTTGAGTAAAGGCAAGAGAGCCGAAAACCACAATGATCAAAGCCAGCATAGATGTTGTGACTTTTCTGTTTATGGAAAACTCTGTTATTTTCATTGAGGAATAGGAACTGCAAAATATTTTATAATACATTTTGACCCGAAACTCAATTGACACCCACAGAGAGAAAGATGTTACACGAAAGTATCTCACTCGAAGTCAAGAATTTCATTTTAAAACTCATTGTGCTAAATTAATGTGGTGAACAAAAAAATCATTCCGATTGTCCTGGCAATATTTATTCTTGCTCTAAATCTGCAGGCAGAAAAAATCCATATTCAGATCTCATATGGGGGATGGAGCCTGTCTCCATTTATAACCTCAGTCGAAAAAGAAACCGAAAGAATTGTTGGAGATGAATTGTACCATATTGTCAATATACTCATCCCCGGGGCCGCACTCTCGGCCTTTCGATCCGACATAAATCTTTCATCATCAGGCACGTCTCTGGATTTATCATTATGGTATAAGATTGGCCAGAGCAACTTTTCTCTAGGTTTAAAGGGACAGTATTACAGCTTTCAACTTCCTTACTTCTTAGATTCAGTCCAAACCATCAGTTTCCTTGGTTTTCCGCTCATTGAATTAGAGGCTCAGGCTGAGGGTGAAATCAATCTCCAATCCATTATTCTCTCTCCCCTGGCACGATGGACGACTTTGTCCGGCAAGAATTTCAAACTCTCCTTATATGGGGGTTTTGCTATTTTCCATTATAATGGCGATTACAACCTCGATGGAGACGTTCTGATCAGGTCTCCTTTAGGAGATTTTGAATACCACGGAGAGGAATCCCAATCTATCGAAGAGCTGCGGGAATGGAGTGACCGGATCCCATCCTGGATGCTCTCTCCTTCGTTGGGGATGCAAATGCAGTACAATTTGACCAAAGAATTTGGTCTTGTACTCGATGTGTCTCTATCTCATGGATTTTTTTTCTCGGCCGGAATGTTCTTTGCTTTAGGTTCAACGCAATAGGAGCTTAGATTTTCACTCCTAGAAACACCACGAGGGCATTTGTTTTTATCCAATCTTCTTTTTTGACTTCAGGAATGTCCGTATCCGTTCCGGCGATATCCGCAAGCCCGATATGATATCTCCCCTCGATAAACACATAAACAGGACCCGCTTTAAATTCGATGCCTCCACCGAACACAAGGCCATAATCCAATCTATTGACACCATCCTTATACACTTCTGTTCCGGCTTGGGATTCACCATCCGTGATGTTGTTATACTCGTATACAGCTTTGCTTGACATAATATAGGCAATCTCGCCTCCACAGATAACATAAGGAGTCGGAGCCGGGAGGAGCTTGAGTTTTACCAGGATTGGCATACTCAGTTCATCTATACTCGCCGTAGCCTCAAAATTCGCACTAAAACCGGCTACGGCCTGACTCACTGATCCTTCAAACATCACGCCTTTTTGGAAATAGAGGAGATCAATTTCCAGCCCAAACCTGGATCCTACTTCATAACCGATGCCACCCAAAAATCCCGTTTTGGGTTTCATGAATCTATCCGGACTCGCTTCGGGAATTTCGGGAACATAGGAATGCGAGATCTCTGCACTGGTCAATCCCCCAAATATTTTAAACCCGCCTTTTGCCAACCATTCTCCAAATGACAATTTCTCTTCCACAGGTTGGGATAAAGCGCCAGCCATTAAAGGGAGCAGAATAAGATAGACAGGAAGAACCATGAGCAATATTTTTTTCACTGCTTCTCCTTACAAAGGGATTATTAGATTCTGTGATAAAAAGTCAAGTCAAAGAAGCGGATAGAACCGTAATAAATTATCGTTTTTTTAGGACAATCTGTCCGCTGGTTTTTAGGCGAACAAGGATTTTGCCTTCCCCAGCCGTGAGCTGAGTTATGTCCCCATTTTTATCAATGAGGAGGACAGGAATTTCTGAACTTATTTTGCTGTGTCCTGCGGTTACGGCAATCGTTGCATCGACATCTTTGGGAAGTGTCAGCTGGATAGTTTTATATGTTGTCGAGAGATCGACCCAGGCATCGGCAGGCAGACTGCGGATGCCTGTTACCTCAATCGGGCTGTTGCTCCCTTTCACAATAATCGACCCTGAAGTCCCCCGGACGATAACGTATTTATAGGAATTTGTGATCTCGACATTTCCCGCGACACTCTCAGCCGTGACACTGCAGGAACGGCCGTCCACTTCCAGATCTCTGCCAACTCTATCAACAAAAATGGGTTTATAAGTGCTTCGAATGCGGACATTTTGTTTCACATCGGAAACGGTCACAGGAGAAGAACTCCCGTTCACTTCAAGATACCCTCCCACCCCTTTGACTTGAATGAGCTTATACGTGCTTTTGATGCGGACATTTTGTTTCACATCGGAAACGGTCACAGCGGAAGAGCTTCCATCCACTTCGAGGTCTCCACCGACTTCTTTGACATGAATAGGCTTATAGGTGCTCCGGATAGACACATTTTCCGTCACACCGGTCACACTGACCGGCCCTGATCCAGTATGAACATCCAACTCGCCTTCGACATTTTCGACAACAATATCCTTATAGGAACTCTGTATGGTCACGTCTCCCTTGATGTCTCTAACATATACGGGGCAGGACGAGCCTTCGATGTGCAGGATCCCACCCACTTTGCCCACATCGATCTTCTTGTAGGATGTCCGGATAAAAGCACTTTCGCCCACGTCATAAACCTGGACGGGACTGGATTGGCTGTGAATTCTCAGCTCCCCACCCACTTTGTTCACCTTTATGGGTTTGTAACTGTTTTCTATGTCCAGATTATTCTTCACCCCGTCAACAGTGACCGAACAGCTGGGGGCTTTGATTTCCAGCCGGCCTTCGATCTCCTCGACGTTCACTTCTCTGTAAGACGTGGTGATCTCACAATCCCCTTTAACGACTCGTCCCAACACATCGCCGCTTTGGGATTCGACAACCAAACGTCCCTGGATATTGGAAAATTCCACCGGTTTGTAGCTGTTGGAAACCAAAGCCTGGCCCTCTATGTTTTCCAGAAAAACGGCTCCGGAACTGTTCCGGATTTCTACCGGACCGTTAAAATCGATAACCTTAACTTTGGCATAGCTGTTCCTCAAATTGAGATCGCCTCCACACCGAAGAAACTCGACCTCTCCCGACCTGTTCTTGATGATAAGATCACCAGATACATCTTGGGCAAAAATATCCCCATAGGCATTTTCGATTTCGAGAGACTGACTGGAAGGCACCCAGATCTGTATTTCCTCATGTACGGACAGGCTGATCCGTCCTCTCGACAGCCTGCGGAAAAACTGAGAAACATCACTCATTCCACGTCTGTTCAATTCTTTTCTAGGTGTTGTCCATTTCAGCCGGACACCCTGGCGGTAGGGCTCAAGACTCATGTCCGAAAGTGAAATGTACTCCGTGACAAAGTCTTTACTCGAAGCCGACACTTCGATGGAGGCCTTGACTTTGATCTCATTTGAATCCGTTCCGAAAATGGAAATCTCGGCACGGGTGTTTTGAATGTAAAGTGTTTTCCCTGGGAGAGTTTCAATTTTGTCTTCGAAGTTTTTTGACTGCTTAAAAGCAGCGATTTCCGTGTTGGCCTGGAGGCCTTGAACGGCACACATAAGAAAGACAACCGATAGTATTGAGAATAAGCCTTTATGTTTTTTCATAATACCTCCTCTTTTAGATAATTGATTTATAAACATCTTACTGAAGATTTTCTTCTTGATTCATTTGAAAGTTTGTACCCATGATTTCTCGTAGAGTCTCTTTTTTATCATGTAAGGCAGCCATCATGTATTTCCGAATATGAGTATTTCCTGGATTTTCAAGGAGAGCCTCTTTGCATGCTAAAATCTGTTCATCGATGGTCTCCATCCTATCCCGGTAGAGAAGCATCAATTCCAATCCTAAATCCGGAAGCTGAGGGAGAATCCTCTCCTGAAGCTTCTCGATAGACCTCTCATATCTCTGTTCTCTCTTTTCAATGCGGCGGAGAGCGGAATCGGCGAGCAGTGTTGAATCATGGAGACCGGGCCGGAGCCATAAAAATAATCCCACACAGATGGCAACAAACAAAAGGGCTGAAGCTGGAATTTTCATCCAGGAATGCAAAAATATTCCTCTCCATCCTGTGTGTCTCGCCTTTTGCTGTTCTTCTCTTAAATTCTGTTCAATTCTAGTCCAAAGAAAGGGGGCTTCCACTTTTTTTTTCAGGGATCTGGACAGCAATAACAGCTCTTCATCCTTCCGGACTTTCTCCTGACATACCGGGCACTTTTTTATATGTGCCTTAAATATGTCCTCAGCCATTTTTCCCAGGTCATATTTATCAAACCAATCGCAGCTCATGAGTTCACCTCTGCGGCAGGATCTGAGAGGAAGGCACGCAGCCGTGTCTTGGCGTGAAATACGTTGGATTTGACCCCCCCCACAGAAAGGTTCAAAATATTCGCAATCTCATTTTGAGGAATCCCCTCAACAGCATAAAGCACAAAACAAGCCCGCATACGTTCGGGAAGCTTTGAGATCGCATCCTCCAGATAGATTTTCAAATCGGGAGAAGTATAAGTCGAGAATTTATTGAGATCGATGTCCGATGTCTTAATCCGTCCTCTTTTTTTGAGAAGATCAAAACATGTATTGATGAGAATCTTAAACAAATAGGTGCTGAACTTCGCCCCAAAATGATAGTTTCGAATACTCTTGTACAGCTTGATAAACGTCATCTGTACCGCATCCTCCGCATCCTGCTGCTGGCCCATAATGCGAAGTGCCGTATGAAGAAGAGGCTGTTCGTAGCGATCATATATCATTTTGTATGCACCAATATTTTTGTTCTGACAGTCCTTTATTACCTGATTTTCCTGCACTTTCCACATGTCTTTATTATCATTCTTATTCATCTGTTAGACTTGTAGTCCCTCAAAAAGGTTTAACACTGTAGGGACGACTCCTGCATTATAATATGTCTTCCCCTTATTAAGAAAGCTTCTCCAAATAACAAAAATCTTGCAAACCCCCAAGAAGACTGCTATTTTTATTTTGTCCGTATGAACACAAAAAATTTAAACACCTGGATCGAAATATCGGCGGATGCCTTCGCTTTTAATCTCGATTTTTTTAGAAAGATCATTCCGGAGGAGACAGAACTGGCCGTGGTCGTCAAGGCCAACGCCTACGGGCATGGTCTGAAAGAGATCGCTGAGCTAGCCAAAAAAAATGGAGTTCAATCGTACTGTGTTCACTCTCTTGATGAAGCTCTGCTCCTCCGAAAATGGGAGCAAAACCAAAAGGTTCTTATCATGGGCCCCGTTCCTCCGGGACGTCTTGGGGAAGTCATCAAGAATAGTTTTAGATTGGTAATTTACGACCCGGATGTCCTAGAAACCTTAAACAGGGTAGCCGTAGATATGGACCAATCCGTGCGCATTCATCTGAAGCTGGAAACCGGCACATACAGGCAGGGAATAAATCCGGAAGATGTGGAATTGTTGCTGGAAATACTGAAGAGGAGTCCGCGGATTATTCTGGAAGGCGTTTATACCCATTTTGCTAATATCGAAGACACTACAAATCACAGCTATGCCTTTTCTCAGCTACAAAGCTTTAAAGATATCACCACACGCATTCAACAGGACTATCCAAATATTAAAAAACACACGGCCTGTTCGGCCGCGGCTCTCCTTTTCTCTGAAACTTTTTTCGATATGGTCAGATTAGGTATCAGCACGTACGGACTATGGCCGTCACGTGAGACCTTTGTATCCTATAAGATCAACCACTCAAAGAACGGCGAAGATGTTCTCCGGCCCATACTCAGTTGGAAGGCCCGGGTTGGACAGGTCAAGAGCGTCCCTGCCAACCAATTCATTGGTTATGGCTGCAGCTTTCAGACTACACGGAAAACACAGCTGGCCGTGCTGCCCATCGGATATGCGGATGGTTACTCCCGCAGTTTGAGCAACCAGGCTTTTGTCCTCCTGCACGGCCGCCGTGCACTGGTCAGAGGCCGAGTCTGCATGAATCTGATCATGGTGGACATCACGGACATACCGGATGTCAGGCCTGGAGATGAAGCGGTCCTAATCGGGAAACAGGAAAAGGAGTTTATTTCTGTCGATTTGTTGGCCTCACTTGCAGGAACGATCCATTACGAATTTATCACGAACATCAACGGACAAATCCCGAGGATTATCACAAATCAGATACAATAAATATTTGAGAATTAATTGTTGACTTAACAAGAAGAATCTGATTCTATTGTGTAGAGTTTAGCAAACACTTTTGATGATAAAAAACCTATCACTTCCGCCAGGTTCCAACAGGAACTTAGCCACTCATGGGAGGAATAGCCATGAAATCTAAATTAAGTTTTGTTATGACCCTAGCACTTTTGATTTTGTTTTGTGCTCCAGGAATCAGAGGAGATATCAATCCATATTTCAAGCCACAATTAAACTTACCGTCTCTCTCCACTCAGCAAGCCCCGGTGGTCTATAGGTCCCGTGGCGCCCGCTCCAGTTTTGGCATCAAGGTCTTTGGAGGGCTCAGCCTTGGAACGCTGAGACTCTCGGAAACTGAAGGTACCGAAGATTTCGACCAATACAAAAGCTCTATAATGGGCCTGGCTGGAGGCATTGGATTTCTGACCGGAGGACAGGTTGGAGTCGAGGTCGATATTATGTACGTTCAAAAGGGTGTTAAACTCGATGCAACCAATGCTGATGCCAATGGCGTCGGCCTGCTCGATTTTGACGTCAGTCTTGTGATCAATCAAATCGCCATTCCTGTGCTGCTCAGGTTCAAGTTCACACCGGGCACATCACCCTATATTCTTCTTGGTGGCGCAGTTTCCTATATTCTCAGCGCCACAGCAGAATACACTTATAGCATTGAAGGTGAAAGCGATACAGGCTCACAAGACCTCTTCGAAGACGACGCCGAAAATTTAAACCGGCTGGATTACAGTGTCATAGGTGGAGCCGGCTTCGAGCTCGCTATGGGTTTTATGCGTCTATTCTTCGAAGGACGATACATCTACGGATTGGCCAATATCGCTCACGATTCACAGACAGACGCTGGTGATTGGATGAAATTATCGACGATCCTTATTATGGCAGGAATCGGTTTCTAATTCTTTTTTTCTTTGAGGGCTTTGAGAATTTTTTCCGGTGTGATAGGAAGGTCCTTGATCCAAACTCCTGTAGCATTGGCAATGGCGTGAGCCACGCTGGCTAGCACGGGAAGAGTTGCCCCTTCTCCAACTTCTTTAGCTCCGTACGGACCTTCAGGTTCATAGGACTCGACTATCCCTGAAAATATTTCCGGAGCATCTTTGATGGTCATCAACAGATAATCGTGCAGGTTGGGATTGACGATATGGCCTTTATCATCATATGTCACGTCCTCCAAAAGCGTCTCTCCGGCTCCCATGACAATGGCGCCTTCAACCTGGCCGTGTACAGATTGGGGATTGACCGGGGTTCCGCAGTCGTGAAAGTCATAGACTTTGTCGATCTCGACTTGACCGGTTTCCAGATCCACCCGGCACTCACAGACCGCACTCGAAAAGGAGTAGGCCGGGCTGGTCCCGACGGCCGCACCTTTATAATCTCCGCCCAAACCTTCCGGAGGCTTATACCATCCGGTTCCCAAAAGCGGCCCTTTGTCATTAAAGTACTTTCGAGCGGCCTCGGACCAATCCATCACCCTTGACGGATTATCTTTACAGAAAATACGACCGTTTTTAGCCTCCAAATCGTGTGGTTCACATTCCAGTGCAGCTGAAGCCGCTTCAAAAAGTTTTTTCAGAACATCTTTAGCTGCCCGTGCCACGGCATTTCCTCCCATAAGAGTCGTCCGCGAAGAATAAGCCCCCAAGTCTATGGGGCTTAGATCGGTATCCTCGGTTCTGATGCGCACACAATTGAGGGGAATCCCCAGCGATTCGGCACATATCTGTGACAGCACCGTTTCTGCTCCCTGCCCGATTTCCGCAGCCAGAATAAAAAGAACGGCCGCCGTCCCATCCTCACTGATTTTGACGATGGCGTTAGAGTGGGGAAAAATCGATTTCTTAACAAAGGGCTCCAGTTTTTTTTCAGAACTCAACTGGACCTGGCCTCTATATTTGGCATAACCGGCCCCCGAGACAAAACCACCACAGCCGATCCCTATTCCATGCCCCCGAGGAAGTTTTGCATACTTCTTCTTCCAGGAGGATTTGTTCCGGACAGACTCTAGAGTTTTTCCAAATTCGCAGCTTCGAATATCCAGATCATTCACAGTGCGCGAGTTGGAGTCCATGGCATTTTTAAGCCTGATCTCTATAGGATCGAGTCCCAGGTCGTCTGCGATCATGCTCAGAAGGGATTCAAACGCAAAGCGCGGCTGCGGCGCACCGTGCCCCCGCATAGCCCCGCAGGCAGGTTTGTTGGTCATGATCCTAAATCCCCTGTACCTGTAGTTGGGGAGTTTATAGAGAGTCGGGATCATGGCCCCGGCATAATAGGCCGTAATAACACCATAGGAAGAGTAGGCCCCTCCATCGAGATATATTTTGCTGTCCACAGCCGTTATGGTCCCATCCTTTTTTACACCGATCTTAAACATCATGTGCTGTTTATGCCGGCCCCGTCCATGGAGAAACATCTCCTTCCTTGTGTACACCATCTTGACCGGCCGACCAAGTCTTCGGGAAGCCAGAACGGAGACAAGATCCAAAGAAGTGGCATCGAGTTTTCCGCCAAAACCCCCGCCTACCGGAGGACGGATAATCCGAATTTTTCCCAGGGGCATATCCAGAACACGAGCCACCATATAGTGGAGGTAGTGGGGCACCTGTGTAGACGAATAGAGGACAAGGGTGGATCCGTCATTTTCCCAGTAGGCAATCGACGCATGGGGCTCTATAGGACTCTGGTAGACATGATTGCCCGTAAATTCCTCCTCCCGGACATAATCGGCCTCGGCAAATCCTTTATCGACATCCCCAAAATGATGGTCCACGCGGGCATTAATATTGTTTTTGTAGCGTTCGTGCACCAATGGAGCCCCATCTCTCATGGCCTCCTTTGGATTGAGAACAAAAGGGAGTTCTTCATATTTGACTTTAATCAGAGCTAAAGCCTTCTGGGCCGTTTCCTCATCAATCGCAATAACGGCCGCAACTTCATCTCCCACATGGCGCACTTTCTCTTTTGCAAGTGTGTGTTCATCGTAGCGGGGAGGGTTGACACCGTAAGTGATATCGGGGACATCTTTCCCGGTCAATACCCATTTGACTCCGGGGAGGGTTTTGGCAAGACTTGTATCGATGGATTTGATCCGGCCGTGGGCTATGGGAGACGTTAGAATTCTTCCGTAGAGCATATTTTCAAAAGAAAAATCAGCGGTATACTTGGCCCTGCCCGAAACTTTATCGGCCGCATCCACCCGGGGCAGGCTCCTGCCGACAGTGTCATACTTCTCAAGATCATAAGATTGCCCTGGAGGTTCTTCTGTTTTTTCGTATATTTTCCAGTTCTTGACAGCCGTGAGAATTTTGACATAACCCGTACAGCGGCAGAGATTACCTCCTAAGGCATCTTTGATCTCTTCGTCTGAGGGATCCGGATTTTTTTGGATCAGCGCATAGGCGCTGAGGATCATTCCTGGCAAACAGTACCCGCATTGGACAGCCCCATGGTTGATAAAGGCTCGCTGGATAGGATGGAGTTTTCCATTTATGCCGATGCCTTCAATGGTCGTAATGCTTTGACCTTGGCAGGCGGATGCAAGCAGGAGGCAGCTGTTTTTCGGCTCTCCATCCAAAAGGATGGTACAGGCCCCGCAGACACCCATATTGCACCCTTTTTTTGTTCCTGTCAGCCTCAACTTTTCACGGAGAACTTCAAGAAGGGATTCTCCATCCCTCACAGCCACAGAGTGTTCCTCACCGTTGACACGGAGAACAATAACTTGATGTTGAATATTATCCTTGTTCATGACAACTCTGCGTTCCTGTCTTTTCCTCCCTCTTGAGCCCGGGATAGAGCTTCTTTGAGGGTTCTTTGGGTCAGAACCTCTACAATCTGTTTACGGTACCAGATCGATCCTCTGATATCAGTGATGGGAGAGCTTTCGTCTTTAGCAATAAGAGAAGCCCTATGAAAGAGACTGTCAGAGGGAACCTTTCCCAGGAGACTTTCTGAAGCCTCTAAAGCCAAGAGAGGTGTGGGCGCAACGGCTCCCAGCACAACGGCGGCCTTTTCGATTTTTCCATTGTTCAACGTGATTTTCGCAGCCACAGAAGCCACGGCAAGCGCATTGGCTTTACGAAGCATAACTTTTTGATAAGAAATCCCTGTGTTGTCTCTTGGCATGGGGATCAATATCTCCGTCAGAATCTCTTCTCCCCTGCAGATACTTAACCTTGGGCCACTGAAAAACTCTAGAAGAGCCACTTCTCGAGTGTCCTCAGAACAGATAAGTAAAACAGACGCATCGGCTGCCATCAAGCTGGGCGGCAGGTCTGCCGAAGGTACGGCACTGACTATATTCCCTCCGATTGTCGCCATAGACCGGATTTGTTTAGAAGCCATAGATCCGGAGGCTTCGGACAGAGCCGGAAGATATTTTTGGATAAGAGAGTTGGAGGCCAGTTCATTAGGCGTCACCATGGCTCCAATCCGGATCCGGTCGTCTTGAGTTTTTATACCCTTGAGCTCTTCAATCTTTCTAAGGGAGATGAGATGTTTCGCCTCTGTCGATCCCTCTTTTAGATCCACTAAAAGGTCCGTTCCTCCGGCTAAAATCCGCGTGTCTTCAATTTCACGCAGCAGCTTCAACGCGTCCGCCAGGGAATGGGGTTCATGGAGTTTACTATTTAAAAGAGACATTTTATCCTAAATTTTTTTCACGCGAATTAAAATTTCTGAGAGGACGTCCCCGGCCGGTTCTGAGATCACATAGTCGGCAATATCATCAAGTGGAGTGGGATCAATATTGATAATAGCCAGTTTTGCACCTGCCCTTTTTGCCGTTACGGGAATGTCTGCTGCTGGCGTGACGACCAGCGAACTTCCCACCGCAATAAGAAAATCACAGGAACCGGCTTCTCTATAGGCGTCATCGAGAACCTGAGGTTTGAGGGTCTCTCCGAAAAAAATCACATCCGGCCTGAGAATCCCCCGGCAATCCGTGCACAGAGGCGGAATCTCTTTTTCTAACAAAGCGTTAGCCTCATCGATCGAATATTCATGAAAGCAGTCTGTGCATACCATGACCCTCGTGTTGCCGTGAAGTTCGATGACATACGAAGATCCGGCTTCCTGATGGAGCCCATCGATATTCTGCGTAATCACACTCCTGAGCTTACCCAGGGATTCGAGTTCGGCTAATGCAAAGTGAGCCCTATTCGGTTTGGCTTTTTTAAGAATGGGATAGCGGACATCTTTAAAAAAATTCCAGTAATACGATGGGTCCCTGTTGAAGTGATTGATATTGGCATACAGGTTAGGATCGTACTTGGTCCACAGTCCTCCTGCTCCTCTATAGGTGGGGATTCCACTCTCAGAAGAAATTCCCGCTCCGCTGAACGCCGCTATAGTGTTGGCTTGGACAAGGTCTTGAACCAGAGAATCGAGGGAGACCATCTATTTTTCCTTTTTTATCACCATAGCCATACTGACACCTCCGCCGCCACAGATACCAGCGACACCGAATTCGCCGTTGTGAATCCTGAGGACGTGGTATAGAGTCAAGACAATTCGGGCACCGCTGATTCCTGTAGGATGGCCGAGGGCGATGGCACCGCCATGTACATTCAGTTTGCTTCGATCCCAATTAAGAACTTTTTCATTGGCGATAACCTGGGCCGCGAAAGCCTCATTGACCTCAATGAAGTCCATATCCGTGAGGCTTTTGCCGGCTTTTTTCAAGGCGGCGGGGATGGATACGCTTGGACCGTCTCCCATGATGGTGGGTTCTACGGCCACTTGAGAGTTGGAGACAATGGAAAAGAGAGGTTCGACTCCCAGTTCCTCCGCTTTAGCTCGCGATGTCACAATCATAGCGACCGCTCCATCCGACATTCCGCAGGCATTTCCGGCTGTGACCTTTCCATCCTTTTTAAAAACAGCGGGAAGCTTCCCGAGTTTCTCCAATGTGGTCCCTTTTCGGATTGTTTCATCTTTTGAAAAGACAAGGGGGTCGGCCTTTCTCTGCGGGACTTCAACGGGAACGACCTCCTCATCAAACCACCCTTCCTCCTGCGCCTTGGCAGCTTTTTGATGACTGGAAAAGGCAAACTCATCCATGTCTTCCCTGCTAAGATTATATTTCTCAACTTGATTTTCCGCTGTCTGTCCCATGCCCATATCATAGATGGGATCGATAGAGTCACTCCATCCATCAAGAAGAGTTTTGTTCCCCATCTTGAATCCCTGCCAGCGGGCATCTTTCAGCAGATAGGGAATCGTGCTCATGCTGTCAAAACCTCCAACCATAATCGTTTCTGCTTCGCCCAATCTGATGGACTGGGACGCCATAGCCAGTGCCCGCATCCCGGATGGACAGGCCATGTTCAGTGTGATTGTCGGAACTGTGATTGGAATGCCTCCGCGCAGCGCAGCCGACCGGGATGGATTAGGCCCGTTGCCGGCCTGACGGCAGCTGCCGAGGATCACATCATCCATAGCCCCCCCTTCAAGATTGGCCCTCTTTAAGGCTTCGGCAATAGCAAAGCCTCCAAGATCAAACGCTGGGATATCTTTGAGAGTACCTCCGAACCTGCCCATGGGCGTCCGGGCACCGCTGATGACAACAACATCATTTGAGTTCATATCTTCCTCCTAAATATACTGTCCACCGTCGACTTTGATGACTTCTCCGGTGATGTGCTTGGATTTATCCGAGGCCAAGAACGTGACGAGATCGGCCACATCTCCGGGCTCCCCTAAACGGTTGAATACGGTTTCATCCGCGGCCTTCTGTTTGAATTCTTCCGGCAGGTCTTTAAACATATCCGTAAGAATCATCCCCGGAGCTACGGAGTTGACGTTGACATTGGACCGCCCCAATTCTTTGGCTACTGTTTTGGTCAGACCTATAGTGCCGGCCTTGGCCGCAGAATAGTTTGCCTGCCCGAATTTCCCTCGAAGTCCGTTTATGGATGTGATATTGATGATTTTTCCGGATTTCTGTTCACGGAACAGTGGGGAGACGGCACGGATAAAATTAAACGTTCCTTTAAGGTCCACATCGATAACCTTGTCCCACTGCTCTTCGGTCATCTTCCATACAACTCCATCCCAGTTCATTCCGGCATTGTTCACCAGGATATCCAGATGGCCGAACTCTTGAACGATCTTTGTGACAAGCTTCTGCGCCTCATCAAAATTTGAGACATCGACCTGTAACGCTTTGGCCTTCCGCCCCATTTCTTGAATCTGAACAGCAATAGCTTTGGCTTCATCTCCATGTTTTCTGTAGGTCAAGGCAACATCGGCTCCATTTTTTGCCAAATCCAGGGATATAGCCGTACCGATTCCCATACTTCCACCTGTTATGAGGGCAACTTTGTTCTCTAAATCCATATAAGTCCTCCATAAATTTATTTACCTGAACTATTCATAAAAAATGTCGATGTATATTATATTCCTATTGAATCCGGAAAGGCCACCCAATCCTCCCTCAAAACGGAAACTGTCTGTTAAAATCTGGAAATCTTCTCTCTACAAGTGCATTGAGACCTTCCAGGGCATCCGGATGTTCGAATGTGATCCGCAGGTAATTCTCCAGTTCCCACTGCGCACGATCATCTTGGGAGATGCCCTTCAACAGGGCGTCGAATCCCCTACTGATCAGCAGATCGGAAATAACCACGGCAAAAAAGGAATTGTTGGCCAAACGTCTGGCAATCCTCTGGGCTTCAACTTTGGTTTCAAAAGAGAAAAAGACTTCCGCAAACCCACGGCCGTAGGCATAGAGAGTGGGAATAAGATCGCTTTTTAAAAAAAGGTCTTTCATTGTGCGGAGTTCCTCTTTTTCGGCAAACGTCAGTTCTGAAGGGAGTTCTTCGATATCGAGAGCGGCAACCTGCTCGCTGGTCAGCTGTTTTCCCTGGTTGTCTATAATGGCGCGAATAAGGATATCGGCCACCATGTCCCTGTTGCGGGCGGGAACAAGAAGATCGGCCATGCCCAGATATTTCAAAACTCGTGGTGATGCCGTTGTGGTTCCTCCGGCCAGAATATAATACCGGCTGAGAGCCACGGCCATTTCCGGATCTTCTGTCTTTTGATAGATGACTTGAGGAAGAGTCAAAGTGCCCCGAAGTCCGGGATAAATCCCCAACCGGGTTTCGGGAAAAGTGAAAGATGTCCGTTCTGTGGCAATCACTATGGAATCTGGATCCTGGGCAAAAGCCAAGGCCACTTCCACCCCGCCTCCAAAGGTCGTCCCATCCACAATCGCCACTTTAGGTTTTCCTCCTCCTGTCATCTCATGGAAAAGGATATCCTGCCACTGGGACGTTTCATCCACAATCTTTTGAAAGTGGTTTGCCTTTATGTTGTTTATAAAATCCGGGACATTGGCACCCGCTATAAAAGTTTTAATCGGGGCCGAATCAAAGATAATAGCCCGGACGCCATTTTTGTCGTTGGCCTTTTGGAATGCGGACCGACATTCATCAAACACTCGGCTGTCCAGAGCATTGGCCGCTCGCGGATTGGAAATCATAATACGGACGGCTTGACCATTGTGTTCGGACGCCACGATAATCGGACTTTCTTTTAGAGGCCAGGGTGTATTGTCCCTGGCTTGTTTGACCAGGAGCTGAGGAATGGGAAAGTTGATCTCGTTTTTATGGGACAGCTCCATCCGTTCGGTAACAATCCGTTTCACTTCACCCAATCCCATCTTGTTCATGAGTTTAAAAGGACCATCTCTCCAGAGAAAAGCATTCTGGCAAAGCTTGTCCAGCTCATCCATATCAATCACACCGGAGTCCACACACTCTGCAGCCGTCATAAACCCAACGGCTAACAACCTGTTTTTTAACATGTCGATCTTTTGGTGATCTCCGGATTCCTTATGCGCATTCTCATGCGAAACCCACTTGACCGCAGATTTATCCTCTGCCTCTTCGTATCGCTTCAGTATGTCTTTGTAGCTGTTTGGAGGAGTAAAAAAGTTTCCATATACTTCATACAGGGGATCTTTGGCATTTGAGGAATCGGAAAAGATATACATGGTTTTGATGCCGAGAGGAATCCCTGTCGCATCCATCAAACCAAGAAAACCCACAGGCATGTTGTAAGCATTTCGTCCGGCTGCCTCAATACTGGGAATATCGAATCCTTCCTCGACCATGCGGGCCGCCTCCAGGAGCAAAGAGACAAAAATGACATCGGCGGCACCACCTTTCCGGCTGTTGAGAATAGGTGTGGCCACTTTCCCGGCCAGCTTCATGTATTTGGCGGCTTGAGCAATACTTTCCGGAGATGCCGTATCCGTTCCGGCATATTCGCCCGCCCGATTTTTATGCGGAAGGTAGAAGTAGTGCATCCAGACAACTTTGTCCGGTCTTTTTGTTACCGCCGCCAAAATGTTTGTATCCAGAGACGAGGAATTCGTAGCCAGAATAACTCCCGGCTGGCAGAGTTCATCGAGAACTGTGAATATTTTTTTTTTGATTTCAATATCCTCTGTCGCCGATTCGATAACCAGTTTGAGATTTTTCCCGGGACAGGCCTCCGTGTAACTCGTCGTTGAAAGGACACGATCCTTGATCTCATTCACTTGAGCTGCGGAAAAAATCCCTGCTTTCTGCGCATTGGTCAGTTCTTTGTCTATGGCATTGGCCGCCGATTCAAGGACCGTGCTGTTGATGTCGATAACCCCGACATAAAATCCGCTTTGGGCATAAGCCTGGACTAAACTGGCCCCCATTGTACCGGCCCCGACAATCAGGATTTCGATATTGTCCCATGTGATAGTGGTGTTCTTCACGTTTTTCTTCTCCACAGACAACCTCTTTTATACTTTTTGCTTGGATGCGTAGCTCTGGACGATCACGGCTCCTCCCTGTCCTCCCCCAATACAGGCTGAAGCCAGCCCTGTTCCCCCAAGAGTCAGAAGCGCTAAAATCAGTCGGGCTCCGGTGGCTCCGAGTGGGTGCCCGATGGCGATCGCCCCTCCGTTGACATTCACCTTGGACCGATCCAATCCCATCTCTTTTTCAACGGCAAGATACTGTGCGGAAAACGCTTCGTTTATTTCGATGAAATCCAGGTCGACAAGTCTCATTCCGGCTCTGGCTAACGCCATATTTGATGCTGGAACGGGGCCAATTCCCATACAGTGGGGATCGACGGCGGCCGTCCCCCAGGAAAGAATTTCTCCAATGGGTTCAATACCCAACTCCCGGGCTTTCTCTTCTGAAGACATAATCAAAGCCGCTCCCCCATCGACGATTCCGCTGGAATTGCCGGCGGTCTGGACGCCTTTGGATTTTACAGCATGGAGCCGTGAGAGGATCTCCATAGTCGTATCAGGACGGGGATGGGAATCTTCAGCAATTGTGACCTCCCCCCTGCGTGTCTTCAACACGACAGGATCGATTTCCTTAGCCAGACGTCCCTTTTTTTTCGCCTCTTTGGCCTTTTTTTGAGAAGACAGAGCAAACTCATCGGCCTCTTGCCGGGTTATGCCGTAAAGTCGAGCCAAGTTTTCCGCAGTCCCCATCATATCATCATCCGTATAGGTATCTTTCAGTCCATCTTTAAAGAGAAAATACACCTTGGGTCCGGCCATGTAAGGAAATCCAGAGGAAGCGCCGAACTGCATGGTCGGAGACTGGCTTGTGCTCTCATACCCTCCAACAAGCACGACATCACTCTCACCGAGAAGGATCTGTTTGGCCCCCTGAATCACTGCCTCCCCACCGGAAAAACAGATCCGGTTGACAGTTAATCCTGGGGTGTAAAGGCTGCATCCGGACCGGAGGGCCACATGCCGGGCACCGTAATGTGCGTCAATGCTAGTGTGCTGGGCGTTTCCGAAAACAGCTTCGTCAATGACCTCCTCCCGTCCTTTTAAACTCGCTCTTTCTATGGCTGATCTGGCTGCATAGGCTCCGAGTTCGATGGGAGGCACGTCTTTAAAGTCTCCACCAACTGCCCCAAATGGGGTGCGGGCGCCGGAAAGAAAAACGATTTTTTTCTTTTTCTCTCTCATCAATGCCACTCCACCTCCGGGAATGTTTTCCGGCACATTGAATATTTTTGTCCTATCCATGGAATTGTCTCCTTTTCACTTATTTTACTCCTTGGGCTTAGGAAGGACAGCTTCCATCAAGGCCTCATCGAAATCCTTCCCCTGAGCGATCTGCTGCCTGTATTTGATAAAATCGATAACATCTTCTCCTGTTTGACCTTTTGAATTGAAAGCATTAAATCCCAGAAAGGCCTCAGTTGTCATGTTTACAGACAGCCAGTGCCGGTTATAATTTTTGGCCATATCCCAGAAAAATTTCTTTTTGGCTCTTACTCCATCGAGAGATTTGATCAGACAGCCCGGAAAAAGATTGGTGAATTTCCAGACAACACTGTTCACGGCTTTATCAAGAAGTTCGAAATCTATGACGGCTTCTTTGAGAAAAGTCCGGGCTTTTTTCCCCTCTTCCCCTTTCACAAATTCTCCATAGACAATGTCGCCATCGGCCACATATCGATCGATAATCACAGCCGGATTTCGGATGAATTGGCCATCCTGTTTGATAACGGGAACAACCTGGGTCACCAGGCCCAAACGCTTCATTTTGTAAGCACTCCAGAGCTCACAGGACACACAATTCCAGATAGCATCTTCGATGCTCAAAAACCAGGGGAGAAAATCCGTCGATCCCCCGTCTGGAGCCGACCCATGCCTGGGACCGGCCTGTCCAAATATGGCTGTGTCGGCTGTTAAGGCAATATCACAGGCCATGCCGATTTCCTGACCACCGGCCACCCGCATCCCATTCACCCGGCATATCGTCGGTTTTTTACACATCAGGATGGCATCCACCATACCGTTAAAAAGGTCCATGTATTCACCGTACTCATTGGGCTTTCCCGAATAGTATTCGGCATATTCTTTTGTGTTGCCGCCGGTACAGAAGGCTTTGC
>CAZEWV010000010.1:7069-21551 GCA_964516025.1 uncultured Eubacteriales bacterium | reverse complement strand
ATGGAGCATATCGTTTACATTCACTTTGCCGACAGCAACCGGCTTGCTCCCGGAATGGGGCATTTAAATTTCCCAAATATAATCAATGTGCTGAGATCTGTGGGTTATGATGGGTATGTCACTGCAGAGATTTTACCTTTCCCAGACCCGGATAAGGCGGCTCTCCAGACCGCTAACTACTTAAAAACATTATTGTTTTGATAAAGATACAAAAACAGGCTGGATTATTCAAAAATGGAATTGACTGTATCATTAATAATCCAGGATGATCTTGGAGTGACAGGGAGGTGAAACTTGGAAAGCCATCATAGAAATAAGGAAATTGAAGACCTTAAAAGTACGGCCAACCAAATAAAAAGAATGGTCCTCAAGATGGTTTACAAGGCCCAAAGCGGACATCTGGGAGGCTCTTTTTCAGTGGCTGAAATTATAACAGTACTCTATTTCAAAGCCATGAGACTGGATATTGAGAATTTAGAGTGGCCGGATCGCGATCGCCTGATCCCTTCCAAAGGACATTGTGCGCCCATGATTTATGCGGCTCTGGCACTTAAAAAAATGATTGAACCGGAAACTCTCAACGATTTCAGACAGATCGGATGCATTCTCCAGGGGCATCCATGTATGAACAAAGTGCCGGGAATCGATATTTCCACGGGTTCTTTGGGACATGGATTGTCCATCGGGCTGGGGATGGCTCTCGGAGCAAAACTGAAAAAACGGAATTTTAACGTCTATGTTCTGCTCGGGGATGGAGAATTGGATGAGGGACAGAATTGGGAGGCAGCCATGTCTGCGTCGAAATATTCTCTCTCCAATCTGATCGCCATTGTGGACAGAAATAGAGTTCAATTGGACGGTTCGACCGAAGACATCATGCCTTTGGAGCCTCTCGCCGAAAAATGGAAGGCATTTAACTGGAACACCAAAACCATCGATGGTCACAGCATAAGTGAAATCATTGAAGGAATTCAATGGGCCGGAGAAAACAAAGATTCGCCTTCGGTCATCATTGCCAATACTACCAAAGGAAAAGGAGTCTCCTTTATGGAAGATTCACACGAATGGCATGGAAAACCTCCCTCCAAAGAAGAGTTTGAACAGGCATGGACTGAATTGGGAGGAGGGAGTAATGAATAAGATGGAATCTATGCGGGAAGCTTACGGAGAAACCCTGCTTGAACTTGGGAAAAAAAATCCGGCTGTAGTGGTTCTTGACAGCGATGTTTCTAACTCGACCAGGACAATATATTTCGGCCGGGAGTATCCGGATAGATTTTTTAATTTAGGCATTCAGGAAGCCAACATGATGGATGCCGCAGCCGGTCTGGCTTTAGTTGGCTTGATTCCCTTCGTCAATACATTTTCCTTTTTAGCGGCTCTTCGTGCCTTAGAACAGATTAGAACCTCTATAGCCTATAACAACTTGAATGTTAATATAATCGGTTCATATGGTGGTTTATCTGATTCTTACGATGGCGCCAGTCATCAATCTGTTTGCGATTTAGCGGTTATGAGGAGTCTGCCCAACCTGAGTGTAATAGTAGCTTCCGACAGTGTAGAAACTCATAAAGCTGTAAAAGCAATGGTTTCTCTAGCCGGTCCCGTTTATCTCAGGCTATGCCGCAACGAAGTCCCCGTGTTTTTTGGAAAAGATTACGAGTTCGTGCTGGGAAAAGCCAATGTGTTGAGAGAGGGAACCGATTTGACCTTAGTGGTGACCGGAGTGCTGCTATCCAGAGCTCTGGAGGCCGCTGATGAGCTGGCCAAAAAGGGGATTCAATGCCGTCTTCTCCAGGTTCATACTCTCAAGCCCATGGATGAAGAGGCGATTATTAAAGCATCGACGGAAACCGGTGCTTTAGTGAGCATAGAAGAACACAGCATTATCGGAGGTTTGGGATCTGCCGTAGCAGAAGTATTATGTGCCTTAAAACCGGCCCCCCTTGAAAGAGTAGGCATACCGGATACGTTTGCTGAATCCGGAGATTATAATCAGCTGCTCGATAAATACGGAATGTCCAGTAAAGATATTATGGATGCGGCCCTGAAAGTTTTAAAACGAAAAAGCGATCGGAGATAACATGAAGAACCACAAGGTATATTTTCGAGTCTTGACCGTCTTTTTGATAGTGATTTTGTGCAGTTTCTGTTCTCAAGAGAAAATCAGCCGGGTTGAGCGGTTGCACCGGGAAGCTTTGGTCTGGGATGCCCACAGTGATATCGTACAGAGTATTATGCTCCAGGAACTTGACATGTCTAAAAAAAATCCCTTTTCCTTTCAGGATATCCCGCGGATGGAGGAAGGAGGATTGGATGTTCAGATATTTGCACTCTGGACAGACCGAATATATGCTCCCAGGAGAAGTGCCCGGCGGGCCCTCCAGATGCTGGATGTTATGCTTGAGACCATCGATGAAACTTCCAATAAGCTAGAGTTGGCCATGACTGCGACCGATATAGAAAGAATAGTGAAAAGTGGAAAAATTGCAGCTCTCATTGCGATTGAAGGCGGTCATGCCATTGAAGACGATCTGAAATTATTGAGTGTTTATTATCGCTTGGGAGTCAGTTCAATGACTTTGACGCATACAAATTCCCTGAGTTGGGCTGATTCTTCAGGCGATGAAGCTATTTCTGACGGGCTGAATTCATTTGGAGAAGAAGTCGTCCGGGAGATGAATCGCCTGGGAATGGTAATAGATATATCCCATGTTTCAGATGCGACGTTTTATGATGTCTTGAAAATCAGCCGGCATCCCGTGATTGCTTCCCATTCCAACTGCCGGACTTTATGTGATCACACCAGAAACATGAGCGATGATATGATAAAAGCTCTGGCTAAGGAGGGGGGAGTTATCTGTATTACTTTTGTCCCGGATTATACCACACAAAAATATAAAGATGCCCGGGCCGTAGCTCGCCGGGAAGCCAATATAAAAAATCAAGAAAAGACGGTCAGGCCGAGTGATATAGATGAGTGGGCTAAACAAAGAGAGCTTGAACCAAGGATTTTACCTGATATCCCATTCCCCACTGTAGATGATGTTTTAAATCAGATCGATTACGCCGTAAAACTGGTTGGCGTTGATTTTGTGGCGATAGGTCATGATTACAGTGTTATGTACAGGGGTCCGACCGGTCTAGAAGATGTTTCCAAATATCAGAATCTAACTAAAGGTCTTCTTGAAAAAGGATATTCGGAACGCGATATTAGAAAGATTTTAGGAGAAAATCTTATGCGGGTCTGGAAGCAAGTGACTGAAAGGTGAATCAGATGAAAAAAACTATACTGTCTTCAATTATTTTAGTGGTTCTGGCAATGGCTTACACAGGTCACACTTTTTCAATTCAAAAAGAAGTGGAAAGCCGGGTGGAACAACTCCACGGAGAAGCGCTTGTTTGGGATGCCCACAGCGATATTGTTCAGAGTATTTTGCTCCAGGGTCTTGATTTTTCTAAAAAAAACGATTTTTCCTTCCAGGATATACCTCGAATGAAGCAGGGAGGTCTTGATGTACAGGTTTTGGCGCTGCTGCCAGATCGAATTTATTTTCCCAGGAGAAGTGCTCGCAGGACCTTGCAACTGCTGGAAGTGATGCTGGATTCTCTCGAGAAAAATCAGGATGAGATTCAACTGGCAAGATCTGCCGTCGAGATTGAGCAGATAACTAAATCCGGAAAAATAGCCGCAGTCTTAGGTATAGAAGGAGGACATTCTATTGAAGATGACCTGGGTCTACTCCGGATTTATAACCGCTTAGGGGTAACCTTAATGACTTTGACTCACATGAATTCCAACAACTGGGCAGATGCGGCCACGGGTGAATCACTGGCAGATGGATTGAGTGAGTTCGGCCAAAAGGTCATAGGAGAGATGAACCGCCTTGGTATGGTCATAGATGTCTCGCATTCCTCTGATAAAACCTTCTATGATGTGCTGAAAATCAGCGAAGATCCGGTGATTGCCTCTCATTCCAACTGTCGGGCCCTTTGTAATCATCCCAGAAATCTGAGCGATGAGATGATAAAGGCCCTAGCCGCCAAAGATGGAGTGTTGTGTATCACGACAGTTCCCGCTTACACTACCCGGGAATTTAAAGATGCCAGGGATCAAGCCGTTCAAAAGGCAAAGAAAAATGTTGAGGAAAAATCGGTTCCTGAAGATCTTGATGTCTGGGCAAAACAGCGAAGATTGACTCCTTCAGTCATGCCTGATATCCCATTCCCTACGCTTGAAGATGTTCTGGATCACATTGACCATGTTGTAAAATTAGTGGGAGTTGACTATGTGGGAATTGGTCATGATTACAGTATCCATTATCCCGGCCCAAAGGGATTGGAAGATGTATCCAAATATCAGAATATTACAAAGGGACTTGTCAAAAGAGGATATTCTTCTCAAGATATAAAGAAAATTCTTGGAGGAAATCTTCTGCGGATTTGGTTTCAGGTGACCCATTAATAAAAGGAGTTCCATATGCAGTCTGAATTAAAAGCCAAAGCGAAAGCGTTACTCAGAGAGTTCAAAGGAAAAAACTATATCTTCGGCCCTAATTGTCTGGACCGGGTGAAAGAACTGGTCTCTCCTTTCGGGAAAAAAACTCTTTTGATGACTAATCTGGGAGTATGGAATCAGCCTGATTTAAAGCGTATCATTGATTCCTTGAGAAGCGATAATTTGGATGTTTTCGGACCTGTCTCAGGTGCCGGACCCAATGCTCCCCGTGAAGATGTATTCAGATTAGCTGCCGAAGTCTCAAAAAACCAGCCTGACAGCATTGTGGTTGTGGATGGCGGTTCCGGAATTGATGCGGTCAAGGCCGCATCTGTGCTTGCGTCTTTAGGCGGTGATATTGAAGATTATTTTGGAGTGGGAAAAGTGACCGAAAAGCTTATATCGGAAGGCAAGGTTCTGACTCCTGTCATCGCCGTTCAGACCGCATCAAGTTCCGCAGCCCATCTGACAAAATATTCAAACATCACAGATATTAAAATATCGCAAAAAAAAATAATTGTTGATGAAGCCATTGTTCCCCCTAAGGCTCTTTTCGACTACAGCCTCACCAAGAGCATGCCTTCCGATTTTACTCTAGATGGTGCTTTTGATGGAATCGCCCACAGCCTGGAGGTTTTCTACGGTGCTCAAACAGAAACCTTTGATCGGATTTCTGAAATCGCTGAAGTCTGTATAAAATTGATAATCTCGGATGTGGAGAAAGTGGTTGAAGATGGTCAGAATATCTCTGCCCGGGAATCTATGGGATTGGGAACTGACTTGGGCGGTTATGCCATAATGATTGGCGGTACCAACGGCGGCCATTTAAACAGTTTTTCAATGGTAGATATTCTGAGTCATGGCCGGGCGTGCGCAATCATGAATCCTTATTATACGGTCTTTTTCGGTCCGGCCATTCAGCCGCAGCTTCGGGTTTTAGGCAGTATCTATGCCAAGCATGGTTTGATGGAGATGTCGGGGTCGGACATGGATCCGGTCGATCTGGCAGCGGCTGTGGCAGAGGGGATGGTCAATCTGGCAAAACGGGTCGGCTTTCCCACGACCCTGGGTGAAATTAAAGGTTTTGGTGAGAACCATATAGAGAGAATCCTGGATGCTGCCAAGAATCCTCAGCTCGAAATGAAGCTTAAGAATATGCCCGTTCCGTTAAGTTCGAATACTATCGATGAATACATGGGCCCGATTCTTCGGGCCGCCGCTACCGGGAATTTTGGTTTGATTAAAACCATTTAACATTTCAGATTAAGAACGATAATTAAGAATATGGAGGCAGGTATGTTTAAACCGACTATATCCATTTTAGCATGTATTTTTATTTTTAGCTGCGGAGGTGTGGTCGAAGACAGTATTTTGGTACCACAAATTGATGGAGAATGGTGGAACGTGACGGGGAATCCCATGGATCATGAGTTTGCTACAGAGAGGCAGGAACCGGTTGACTTTGCCGTATGGCAGGCAGAGGATAGTACCTGGCAGATGTGGTCGTGTTTCCGTAAGACTACCGCAGGCGGTGAAGACGGAAAAACCAGATTTTTTTACCGGTGGGAAGGGACTCATCCGACAGACACCGAGTGGAATCCCATGGGTATGGCTATGGACGCCGATCCCACGCTGGGTGAGACCCCGGGAGGGCTGCAGGCTCCACACGTGGTTAAAATAGGGGACATATACCATATGTTTTATGGGGACTGGATAAATATCTGTCATGCCGTCAGTAAAGACGGGAAAAATTTTGAACGGGTCATTCAGAAAAACGGAAAAACAGGGATGTTTTCCGAAGGCCCCGGGGGCAGCACTCGCGATGTCATGCTGCTTCAGCATAAGGACCTCTGGTATGCTTATTACACGGGCCGCATGAAGGTAGAGGGAGAAGACTTGACCGGCAGAGTTTTCCTCCGGACCACCGAAGATTTTACGAGCTGGAGTGATTCAAGAATAGTCTCATTCGGCGGTCAATCCGGTACCGGTAATGGCTCCTCAGAATGTCCCCAGGTAGTAAAACTGGGTGAGGATGACTTCTATCTTTTCAAAACTCAGACTTACGGCCGGTATGACCGGGAAAATGATGATATCCGCAACCGGGGAATACCTCAGACAAGCGTCTATCACTCGAAAGTTCCCGATATGTTTGGCATCGACCGGGACGAGGATTACTTTTTAGGACACCTGCAGGCCGCCGCTGTTGAAATCGTTCTGCTTGAAGGCCAGTATTACATTTTTGCCTTAAAGCAGGGCCAACTCGATGGTATTCGCTGTGCTAAATTGAAGTGGACTCCTATCGGCGAATCTTCACAATAATGTGAGGGTCGGTTATATCAGGGTCAGGATAGAAAATTCCGTTCCCAAATTCATCCAGGGCTTCGATATAATACATGAGATCAAACTCAGTCGTAATAATACTCCCCGGTATTGTGGCAAAATAGACATTGTTTCCTTGGGGATACATAGTGGCTATTGAATATTGTTGGGCTTGTCTGGTCGGCCGATAATAGAGGCGTACTTTGGCGATTGAGGAATTGTCTGAAACAATGGCTTTGATAAGCAGCGGCTCTCCCGGATTCCAATGTTTTTCCTGAGTGTGCGTGACAGACGGTGGAGTTAGATCATCGGATATTTTTATGCTGTAATAGTTCCTTTTCTGAGATTTTTCCGGAACTTGTACAATCTGGCCTATTGAATCGGTGGCTCCTATATAATATCTAATTTCCCCACTTTGGACCGTGTCTCCGGGAAGACTAATCGTGTAAATTTTATCATCGGCTTCCATCTCCGCAGAAATATACGAATGGCCCTTATCTGTCGAATAGAAAAATCTGACACTTTCAATCTTGTCGGGAGGTTCGATTGTTGATGTTGTTCCCCGGGCGATGGAGAGGCTGTCTTTCACCGGCTGGAGGATTTGTTCGGGGAGGGTTACTGTAGCATTAAAAATTAATTTTTTACCCGGTACGGCCCTCCTGATCGGTAAGTGGGCTATATGAGGTTCCACACGGGTAAAAGTAAGGCCATTTAAAATGAAATCGGCACCCTCTGAGGCACTCAGTTTCAATCTGAAATTGCTGTATCGGCTGCCTACCATATTGAAATTGAATCTTTTTATCAGCATCTCTCCTTTTTTTACTACTTTATCGACGAAAATCGGTCTTTCACCGAATCGCTCGATGACTGAAACACTCATAGGGCCATGATCTCGAGGATTGGGGCCTTTATCGGTTAAAATAATAGCTGCCTGATAGTGACCCTCGGGAAGATCTATTCTAAAAACCGCAGATTGCTTTCCCTGGACGAAGTCTCCCAGCAAAGCCTGTGAAGGGATGTCAAGATTTTCAATATTGGAGCCGCGCAACAGGGTGCGGGGTATTTTCTGGGATTGAACAGCGATTAATTCAACCTCGTTGTTCCAACCAAATCCTGGCTGCGGGTTGAATAAACTGAAAGGGAAGACTCCCAGAAAACGATTCTCGATGGTGTAATAGTTGGTGTAATAAGGAGTGTAAATAGTCGTGACGTTGTTATAGGGACTGGGTCCAAAATCAAAGCCGTAGTCAAAATTCTGCACGAGGTTGAACAGCGCTTCCTGATTTTGAAGCTGTTCCAGGTCATTTTTAACGAAGACGATATTATCTTTCCAGTGCCCATAACTGGCCGGTCCCATAACAAGGGAGGGATAATATATCTCTTCGGCTATTGCTGACAGTTTTTTCCAGGTTTCCAATCCCAATTCGGCATGGGATATGGCTGTCTTTAAACACGACAGGTCACCCAATTCGTAATAGAATCCCAGATTGTAAGCTGCCCTGATTTTATGAGAGAAATAACGGGCCATACCCGAAAGAATAAGAAAATCTTTTTTTGCGGTCCAAAATTCCTTGTTGGGCTCCTTTATGGATTCTTCAGCCAGAATAAGGGCTTTTTCACATTCAGATGCTGTTTTCTCTAAACGTGTCGCCATCTCTTCAGGAGATAGTTTGGCCGTGTATTTTCCTTTGATAGTATTTTCAACAAATTCCATAAAATTGCTGATGCGGGATTCATTGAAAGTCAAAAAGTGTAGATAAAAATTTATCAACCCTCCCATATCCTTTTCCGGCCAGATGCCCATATTGTAATCAATGGTTGCGGAGCCCATTATCAGCGGTAATATCCTGCTGGCGGACCGGAATGCTTTTGCCATCGCCGGAACCGCTGCTTTGCCGAACCGTTGCGACATTTCACGCAGCCAGATCTCATCTCCTGTTTTCGGATTGTATGTCAGCCGGCCGAAAAGCCTGTAAAAGCTCCAGTAGCGCTCATATTCCCAGATGTAATACTCCCGTTCTTTATCTTTAAAAATCCTCCAGTCTCCGGGCTTATTGCCGTATCCTTTTTGTGAAAGCGGCGCACAGATCTCAAAACCGACACTGTTTTGAAAGGTAGTCGTCGGTGCAAAACGGCGCACATATTCAGGATCGCCCCAGAGCAGCAAGCGGTGGGAGCCCAAGGTCCAGACCTGGTATATATTCTGGTATGTCTGGGGATATTTCAGCCAGTCTCCATAGCTGTAAGTCCACATGATCCGGGTAGGATGATAAGGGAATACCATGTGTTCTCCCCAATATTTGTGGCTGACTCGGGTCTGAAGCCCCATATCCACTCCAGCTTGAATGGTTTCTCTGAGCAGGCCAACATTTCGTGCTTCCAGTAAGACCGGACGGCCGCAGTCCTTAATCGCTCTAAAAACGGAATTTTTAAAGAATTCCGTCTGTTCGTCGTAGTCGATTCCAGATTCATGATTAATCCTCAACTGAACGGCACTTATGTCCGAACATTCCATCAAAATCTTTTTAAGTGCAAGGTAAGTGTAACTGTGCATATTTTTTCGATTGAGTCCCTTGACCATGCTGTCCTGCTGCCGACCCTGGTGTTTTCCTTCCCAAGCGATCTGCTGCCAGATTCCCAGAGTAAAATCTATGCCTCTGGCTTTTGCCAGGGAGCTGATGTATTTAAGCATTTCTAGATTCTTGATTTGCTGCTCTTTAGATAATCCTAGAGCCTTGACCTCAGGATGTTGGTCTACATCGATATGAAATGCGTATAAAGGGGAGAGATATGGAGTCTGGTGGGAAAAAATCAGATTGAATGTATTCCACCTATCGGCGGCCAGCATACCAAAATAGTTCTGCCAGTAAGCTTTTGAATAATACCAGTCTTTCTCGCAGTCCTCATTATGGAGGAGAACCGCCATACTTCTGACAGGAACTTGAGGGCTTTCGGATATCTCTTTAATGGAATCGTACCAGTTATTTTTTTTTTCGAAAGTTTCAATCTGTTGAGTTATTTCCAGCAGGGCATACATCAATCCGCGGTCATCTGTACCCGAGATTATCAGGACGTTCTTATCTCCCAGGTTTTGGCGTTTCACAGCCAAGCTTTCTCTATTTTCAGAAAGTTTAATTTTTCCCTCATTGGTGAGTCTTCTGACTAAGTCTGAGCTTTTTAAAGTTCCGATCAGCAGAATGTCGGAGGCGCTGGAGTTTTCAATCGATTCTGTTTTAGAGAAAAGACAGCCCCTATTTTCAAGAGTTTTGAATAATCGGTTAAGTCCAAACTTGGATGGATTACCCAGCGGGCCGTCTACTATGATTTCCACATTCGGAGTTGAATGTATATAACAGGTATTTAGAAAAAGGCCCAGGAGCATAAAAAACACGGCGGCTCTTTTTAGAGAAAAAAACAAGATCAATTTCTTTGTGATTTTTCTGGAATTTTTGGTCATATTATTATACCTCCAAGTGAAATTTATTTTCACAAAAATCAATTTTTTCTAGTTTAATATTTGATTCTACTATAACTTTCAATTTTTTTTTAAATTTTTTTCATAAAAATAGAATTATCGCTTGACAAGAAAAATGAATTTAGGAAATAATATGAAATAGATGAAACAAACGTTTGAGCCAAACGATTGCGTAACTTTTTTCGTTGCGACTTTCCAACACCTGGAAAGCTTAAAAAACCAAGTCAGTGGGGATTCATATAAATATGAAATGTGATGAAGGATCGAAGTTTGATGTTTATTAGACAATCGGGAAAAATCGATCCGGATTCAGGAGGAGGTGACAAAACGAAAAAACTAAAAAAGATATTCTTATTCAATTCTATAAATAAGGAGGTAAAATGAAAAAGAAAACTAAAATCTTTTGTGGAATTTTGGGGCTCATTATGCTCGCAGGGCCTATGGTTCTTCAAGCTCAAATAACCACAGGAACTCTACGCGGATTTGTCGTTGACGAAAATGAAGAATCCCTTCCCGGTGTGATGATCGAGATCGAGAGTACATCTTTGATGACTCCCAGATCAGGAGTCACAGATAAGAATGGATTTTACCGTTTCCTTTATCTTCCAGCAGGAAAGTATACGGTTCGCGCCAAACTGGAAGGATTCGAAACGGTCTCGCTGCAAGGTGTTCCGGTTCAGATTGCAAAAACAGCCACAGCCAATATTGCCATGAAGTTGGGAGGGCTGGAGGAAACCATAATAATCACAGCCGAGGCGCCTGTTATTGATACAGAAAGCAGTGCAAAATCTTATAACGTCAATCTCCAGATGTTGGCGACTGTTCCGATTGCGCCTCGAATGAATTTCGCTGATGTCTGGCGGGTTCTTCCCGGGGTAGCAGGGATGTGGGGAGATTCTCCCCAAGTAAACGCGGGCAATATCACCCGTGCAATAGAACCCGGTAAGAATTATTTTTGGAGCCATCATAATCAGGATGACTCCTATGAAAACAAAATCATGATTGACGGAATGGAAGTCAATGACTCCATGAGCGGCAACTCTCACGCTCAGATCAACTACGAAGCCATCGAGGAAGTAGATGTCAAGACAGCCGGAGCTTCTGCCGAATATGGCAACGCGAGATCTGCATTTATGAACATAGTCACAAAGTCCGGAGGGAACGAATTTGATGGTTCGCTTCTCTTCCAATGGCAGCCTGAGTCATTTATTTCAACTAACATAGAGGGAGGTTCACCCAGCACGATAAGCTACGCCATTCCTGCCTTCACCTTGAGTGGTCCGATTGTGAAAGACAAGGTCTGGTTTCTTGCCTCATACAAGTATGACAACCAGAACTATACGCTTCCTGACACCGTAATTGAACCTGTTATAGTCGAGAAGACACGTTCCCACTTGCCCTTTGCAAAATTGACTATTCAGGCCGCGCCTAAACACACTCTGAGCTTCGTGTATCAAAATGACTATGTGGAAATCGGACCCCTGTCCTTTCCAAGTTCCAGGTATTCCTATATCGAAACAGGTCAGACTGCGAAAAGGGGCGGTCCCATGGTCTCTATGACATGGAGATGGATCATGTCAGATAACCTCTATTTTAATTTTGTCGCAGGCTACAATCGCAAACCCCGAGACACCTACGCCGATAATCAAGTTCCCCGGGAAAGATACACTGATCGCTTCCAGGGGGGAACGACGAGATATTATGCGGCAGGCGATGGAGAAGACTACTGGTCTGTTCGTGAGAACCTTCTCTTTAGCGGGCATCTGACCTACTTTACGGGAGCTCACGAAATCAAGGTCGGCGTCGATTTAAGACCTTACCAGCACATCACCCGAACGAGAAAATATCATGAGGATTCATTGGGATTTTACAGGTACAGATTCGGCCTGGATTATGCAAATTACGGGCTTTCAGAACCCTACGTGTACCGGGGATACCAAAGAAGAGGCGCAGTCGGAACTCCCCAGGACCGCTACGACAATGAGGTGACCGTCACTAACCAGAATGCCTACATCCAGGATAGCTGGATGGCCTCTAAGAATCTGACTGTGCACTTTGGAATTCGACTTGAGCACCAGAGAGAGTACATGCATTTCCGTGAAGAACTTCCTGATGCGAATTTGGCGATATATTCGGGCATGCAGGACAATATTGAGTTCGATGATACCGGTATAGCTCCACGCCTGGGTTTGACATACGACATGGAAGATGTGGGTGTATTCAAATTGCATTTAGGCCGCTACTTTGAGTATGTCGGTACCGGAGACTACAACAATTATGCGAGAAGCATCACAACAGATGAGTACCGGATGGCTAAGGCAGATATCGGCAAAGGCCCTGAGGCTATGACCCTCTACAAGACAGGAACACTGGGCTATAATGCGGACTATAACGTCGACATGAAGATGGAATACAATGATGAATTTGTAGTTTCTTTCGAGCGGGAAATTTTCTGGAATTTCGCTTTTGAAACCACTTTTATCTACAGGAATATCAATACCTCTTATCAGGAAGACGTCAATGCTATGTTTCAAAACGGTGCATTTGTTGACCGTAGATTTCCAGATTATGACACCATTTGGCAGCGCACATTCTACACAGGAGATGACAGACGGACAAAGTATGATTACAAGGGCCTTCAGTTCAATGTGAAAAGGAATTTTACAGGGACTTGGGGACTGATGGCAAACTATTCCTTCCACTGGAGAAGTTACCAGAAACTCGCATTCGATCCGACCGACCCAGATCAATTCGTTTATTCCAGCCCCAACGCGTTGAATATGGATAACTACGGCATCCGCTGGTCATTTCATCTTTCTGGATTCTACCGCTTGCCCTTTGGTT
Organism: uncultured Eubacteriales bacterium; assembly: GCA_964516025.1. Lineage (GTDB taxonomy): Bacteria > Acidobacteriota > Aminicenantia > Aminicenantales > Aminicenantaceae > JAUWVG01. Next base: position 8,415 of record CAZEWV010000010.1, on the reverse strand, counting down.
TCATGATCTCAACGTTTGTGAATGGACAGTCGGGAATCTTTGTCAGCGACCGGACAGGCGACTATGATGTGAATGACAGCACCCCGCGCGTCTATATCTCCAACGGAAGAAGAGTCAGTGATATCGTGTGGCGGGCTAAGAACTCTTACTATGTCGGAAAAGAATGGGGATCACAAGGACGGTATACCGATAGCCTCTGGACCGTGAACCTTCGTTTATCAAAGTCCATTAAGATAAGCAGTGTTCGTGTTGAAGTGATGATCGATGTGTATAATGCCTTCAACTGGGCCGCTTGGACCAGTTTTCAATCCGTTGATATCCGACACGATTTTTATGATCAAAAAACAAGGCCCCAAGCACCACGCGCCGCACAGCTGAGTCTAAAGATCTCGTTTTAAAGAAGAACAAGGAAGAATCGCGAAAAATAAAATCGCTGAATTCACGTGGGTCACCCTGTCTCATCAAAAGGCAGGGTGGCCCATATGATGTTTTTGAGAGTTGTTAAAAACCTTTTCTTAGACACTCAGCCGGGATTTCAAGTATTAAAAGAACAATTTGCAGTCGTCCATTGTTATGCGATTAGGCCAATAGACTCTCTTGTACATTAGGGCATGTTATAATACTTATTAGGTTAAATCTTGCTGCCCAACCAAAGGAAAGGATAAAAATAGAATGAAATCCAAGTTTATCTTGTTTATTTTGTTTGTCAGTTTTACTTTCGGATATTGTGTGACACAAAAAGAAAAAGTTTCACAATCTCTTTACTATGAGCTCACAGCTTCTCATGAAGAGGCTGAAAAATGGGCAGATTCGGCATTAGAAAAGCTGTCTCTTGAGAGAAAAATTGGCCAGATGATTTGCGAGCAGATGCGGGGCGATTATGTTGCAGAAGATAATCCAAAATTCCAATACTTAGTCAAACTCATTCGAGATTATGGTGTTGGCAGTTTTGTCCTCTACGGAGGGACTCCTCAGAATACGGCGAGTCTCCTTAACCGCCTCCAAAAAGAATCCGAAATCCCGCTTTTCATCTCGTCAGATTTTGAAGGAGGTCCTGGACAACAGATCGAGGGAGCAACAGAGTTTCCTGCCAACATGGCGCTTTCGGCAATAGGATCTGAGGAACTTGCGTATCAGGTTGGAAAAGTGGGAGCATCGGAGGGACGGGCCGTCGGTATCCATATCACTTATTCACCTGTAGTGGATATCCAGACGCGGCCTGAAAACCCGGTGCTAAGTGTCCGGTCGTTCGGAAGCGATCTGGAGCTTCTAGGCCGCCTAGCCGGAGCCTATATAAGAGGATATCAAGAAAATGGCATGCTGGCCACCGCCAAACACTATCCGGG
>CAZEWV010000010.1:0-6969 GCA_964516025.1 uncultured Eubacteriales bacterium | reverse complement strand
ATATAAGAGGATATCAAGAAAATGGCATGCTGGCCACCGCCAAACACTATCCGGGACGCGGAGATGTGGTTTTAATACCGGACACTGAGTTTACTATAAACCATAAACCTGCCAATCAAGTAGAAACTGAAGATTTCCTCGCTTTTAAAAAAGCCATCGAGGCTGGAGTGACTTATGTCATGAGTGAACACATCACGATACCTTCAGTTACAGATGGATCTGATCTTCCTGCCAGTGTGGAGGAAAAGTTGGCCAGCTACTGGCTTAGGGAAAAACTCGAGTTTAAAGGTATCCTGACCACGGATGACATGTGGTATAAAAAAGTCACAGACCGATTCGGCCCTGTACAAGCTTGTGTTTTGGCTGTTAAAGCCGGACATGATGCCATTTTAAAGCCTGCAAATGTTGCGGAAACGATTGAAGGTCTTGTCACGGCTGTGAGGTCGGGGGAAATTTCTGAGGAAAGAATCGACAATTCGGTTAAAAAGATTCTCTATTGGAAAGCACGGTTGAATCTGCACAAAAATAGATTTGTGGATGAAAACCGGGTAGCTTTGCTTGTGGGTGTTCAGGAGCATAAAAAACTCGTCGAAAAGATCTCCGATTTGTCGCTTACCTTGTTGAAGAATGATGATTTTTTCCCTTCATCACTCTCCAAAATCGGAAAGATTACCCATATTAGTATCCAAAAAAAAGTGAAGGATCCGGCTCCGGCTTTGGTTTCTTCCAAATTGGAAGGGGCTTTCTCTGAGGTGGAAAGTTTCCTTTTGAGGCCGGATGTATCTTCTGATGTATACAAAAATGCGCTTGTTTCGGTAAGGAAGTCAAACACCGTCATTATTTCCCTTTTTAATCAGCGAAACATTTACCGGGATAACGGTCCACTCAAAGATAAAGATTTGAAATTTATAAATCAAATTATCACCATCAAGCCTGAATCTACGGTTGTCATGTCCTACGGCAATCCCTATCTGGTCGAGAGCCTTAAAAATGCAGCGGCTTTCTTAACCGGATATGGTGAGGGAGGGTTTTATGGAAATCAGGTCATTTATGCCGATTCCTTCATAAAATTTTTAAAAGGAGAGTTATCTCCCAAAGGAAAATTACCGGTTGAAGTTTCACAAGATTATCCTATTGGAAGTGGAATAGTCGATATTGAATAGAAAAATAATAAGCCTGCAGCTATAGAAAAAAAATTCCACCTGGTCATTAACCTGGATTTTTTTTGGTTTTTTGGATAATTCAGATTGTCTGTTAAACAGGAGGAGCTGATGAAAAACAAGAAGCGATCCTATATACCCTGGTATTTAATTTTTTTTATTATGATTGTACCGGCTCTTGGGATTAATACGGAAAAAAACGATATTAAATTACACCGTGATGCCCTGGTATGGGACTGTCATAATGACCTGGTTTACCGGGTATTTTATGAGGGGCTGGATATTGGAAATCGGCTTCCCGCCGGTCATGTTGACATACCCCGGCTCAGGGAGGGTTATGTGGATGTTCAGACGGTTGCCCTCTATATTCAGAATTTTTTATATCCCGACAAATGTGATGAACAGGCATTTCAACTGATTGACGCCATGACGCAGGCGATCGAAAAAAATAAGGATCAGGTTGAGCTGGCCAGAACCGGAGCCGATATTGAAAGAATCGTAAATTCTGGTAAAATTGCTATGCCCCTAGCCATAGAAGGGGGACATGCGATTGAGGATAGTCTCGAAACCCTGCGGAAATTTCATGAGCTGGGAGTTTCTTCCATGACCATTACTCACAATGTCAGCCATGGCTGGGCCGACTCGAGCGCGGATAAGCCCAAATGGAACGGATTGAATGAGTTAGGGAGGCAGGTCATAAAAGAAATGAACCGGATTGGAATGGTCATAGATGTTTCACATGTTTCCGATAAAACTTTTTATGATATCCTGGAAGAGACTGATGATCCGGTTATCGCGTCTCACTCAGGCTGCAGGGCGCTCAATCCCCACCGCAGAAACATAAGCGATGATATGCTGCGGGCTCTCGCTAAAAATGAGGGAGTGATATGTATTGTTTTTGTTTTGAATTATTTAACACCTGAATACAACCAGGCGATGCGGGACCTTCGGGCCATAAGCCGACCCCATTATAGTAAAATACCTGAAATTACCGACCTTGATTTCCGGATTACCGTGGAACATCTTCATCAAGCCCTGGATTGGCCTTTAGAGAACCATCCAACTGTAGAGGATGTCCTGGATCATATAGATCATGCGGTAAAAATTGCCGGAGTGGATCATGTAGGTTTGGGAGCAGATATGTATCCCAGAACCCCCTCTCCAGTCGGGATTCGCGGTGTTCATGATTATCCTAATATAACCATTGGATTGAAAAAACGCGGATATTCGGATGAGGATGTCCGAAAAATCTTGGGGGGGAATCTTTTAAGAGTCTGGAAAAAAGTCACGGATAAATAAAACCTGACAAAAAGGATAAAATAATGGCAAGAAAATTATCTGGAATTATATACAGGTTCTGCTTTGTGGTTCTTGGTATTCTGATATTGAGCTCCATGTTTTTGGAAGCCCGGGACCAGCTTAGTGTCGTCACCCGGAAACAGCCTGGGAAAAGAATGCGGAATTCTTCCGGTCTGTTCGATCCCGAGTCCAATGCCGACTCTTTTCGTATTGAACCCGGTGAAACTGTTGTTTTGGCGGACTTGGACGGCCCCGGAGAAATTCAGCATATCTGGTTTACCATCGGTGCCTATGAACGCCGTTATCCCAGATCCATGGTTTTTCGTATCTATTGGGATGGGGATGAAATTCCTTCGGTTGAAACCCCTTTAGGGGATTTCTTTGCCGCCGGCAACGGAATGCGGGCCAATGTCAGCACCTTACCCATCGAAGTCACATCTTATGGGAGGGCTTTGAACTGTTACTGGAAAATGCCTTTTTTCAAAAATGCCAGACTGACTATGACCAATGATGGGGAGAAGCAGATAACTTCCTGTTATTTTTATATTGATTGGGTGAAGTTGGATAAACTTCCTCCCGATACTTTGTATTTCCATGCCCGTTACAACCAGGAGTGGCCGGTAATCCCTTTTTCCTCTTATAAGCTTCTGGAAGTCGAAGGCGATGGGCAATATGTTGGCAGTATCATCAATCTGCAAAGTTCGGTGGGAAGCTGGTTCGGAGAGTCTGACGATCGCTTCTACATCGATGGAGAGGAAACTCCCAGCCTGATCGGGACCGGATATGAAGATTATTTTTCCGATGCCTGGAATTTACGTCTGTTTTCCAATTTGAATGCCGGAATCACTATTCGTGAGTGGAACAGCGAAGATGCCCGGATTACCGGATTTAAATGGCATATTCAAGATCCGATTATGTTTAGTAAATCCCTGAAAGTTGAAGTGGAACGTAGGAGTTACGCAGCCATTGATAATCCCAAAACCGGTGAAGTCGTGAAAGGGGATTTTAAGTACCGGGCGGATTTTTGTTCTTCAGTCTCTTTCTGGTATCAGCGGACGGTGGCAACACCCACACGGCCCTTCCCGACTTTAGGGGAGCGTCTTATGCCCGAAATCTGGGTGGAACCGCGTGAAATGGCAGAACTCCCCCCGGGAGATTCACCGATCCGGCACTCCGCCGGCCTTAAACCTGAATCCGCCTATAACCGGACCGGCTGGAGAAAACGGATGTTTTACATGTATAATAATAAACTGGAGTCCTGGCTGGAAATTCCCTTCACGGTAAAAGAAAAAGGGCGTTATTCCATATCGGTTTTTCCCATACTTTTCAAGGAAAACGGTATATGGAATCTGAGTTTGAAGGGCCCGGGTGTTAATGAGGTTTTAGATCCCCGAATGGACCTCTGGGACCCTTTCCTAGCCTGGAAAGAAAATTATCCGGAAAATGAACAATTCGGCACCAATGTTGAGAAAAAAGTAGGCATTTTTGACTTGAAGCCCGGAAAATATGTTTTCAGATTTGAGTGCATCGGAACCAATCCGCTTTCTTATGATGCTAAAACCGGAAAGACCGGTTACAGCATTCGTTTGGATGCTCTCTCAGTTAGAAAACTCCCCTGGGGGGATATGTATGCCTGGTACCAGGATTATCTAATCAAAGAAAAAGCACTGTTTGAAAAGAGAATAGTGGAAGCAAGGAGAGTCGTTGCCCAACTGGAAAAAGCTATCCAGGACTTCAAAGAGAATTACGCAAGATTTCCTAAATCTTTGGATGAACTCATCGAGAGACCCGCCGGTATGAATCGTGTCAGGGGAGATAAAGGCGGAAAATGGCCGTATTTTAACGGCCGCCGGATTCCCCTTGATCCCTGGGGACAGCCTTACCGATATCTGGTTCCGGGTCGGTACAATCCTGATGCTTTTGATGTCTGGTCCGTCCACGGTAACAGCCGTAATCCGGATTTATGGATTGGAAACTGGAAAATTACCAAAAAGGAAAAACCATAATCTAAAAGGAAAAAAATCTTTGGTTTAAATGGAGGGAAAAATTGGGTAAGCCACGGTATGTTTTACATATGAGTCTATTTTTAACCATTGTTTTACTGGTTCTTTTTTCTGCATTTGCCCTGGAAAAACAGAAAAATGCAGTTCAAGCCCCCCCTTTTCATACCGGGGGAGAACTCTTCCCTGAACCAATGCCTGCCCCTCCACCTGCCGGTCCCATAGCGGCTGATAATCCCATGATGCTTCTCTCAAAACCCAAGAATTATTCTGCCGCCAGGGTAAGCTCCTTTGCCCGAAACGGACTCAACCTGGATACCGTGCCGTTACCGCTTGGAGGTGAGGAGGTTATCATAGCTGACCTCAAGGGTCCGGGTGCAATAACACACATATGGACAACCTACAAAGGTGGGGGACGTGATTTGATTATCCGTTTTTATTGGGAAGGAAACGACTTTCCCAGTATCGAAGCTCCGATTGGCGATTTCTTTGGAGTTGCCATGGGATTTGTTGCCAATGTATCCAGTGCTCCGATCCAGTGCACTTCAGACGGCCGTTCGAGAAACTGCTGGTGGTATATGCCGTTCAACAAATCGGCCAAAGTCACTTTGAGCAATCTTCGTTCCCCGGATTATTTCGAGGACACAGACATCCCCATAAGGCATCGCAACCGGTTGTATTACTACCTGGATTACCAATCCTACAGTCAACCTATTAAGGACATTAGATATTTTCATGCCCGTTTTACGGAAAGGGATCCCGTAGAGCGGGGTAAACCGGTAAATCTTCTGGAGATAGAAGGTGAGGGCCATTATGTCGGTTTAGTGCTGGGGAATAGAACCAGAACCCCGGGATGGTTCGGCGAAGGGGATGATATAATCACCGTAGATGGAAAACTTTCATTTATCGGAACCGGCACCGAAGATTATTTCTGTGATGCTTGGGGATTCAGGGTTCATGACGAGCCCTACTTTGGTGCTCCCGCTTATGAAGGAAGAGAAATAGGAGATAGGTTGAGTATCTATCGATTTCATATCATTGATCCTATTCCTTTTCGAAAATCCTTTAAATTCGAAATTGAGCATTGGCCATGGATCAGCGAGTGGCCGAATACGGGGAGAGGATATTATTCCAGTCTTGGATATTGGTATCAGAAAGGTATCCACAAACCTTGGCCGCGCTTGGAAAAACTTATTTCAGACGAGCCGTGGGATCCTACCAAAGGGCGATGGTATGTTGAAGGAGCACTCGAGGCTGAAGATTTTGGAATTCTCGACTATAAAAGCAAGAAAGGAAAAGATGCCCGTCCCGAATCTCAATTACTCATGCCCAATCAGAGCGGAGATTTTATGCTTGCTTTTGACTCAGGGGGAGAAGGCGCTTTCTCCCTTTCGGTTCCCGTTGAAAAAGCCGATGTTTATTCAATAAAAATTCATTATTTACGCGCACCCGATTATGGAATTGTTCAGCTCAATGTGAATGGAGAGGAAGTGGGAGAAAAGATCGATCTTTACCGGGCTTTTGTGGAAATGTTTCCCAGGCCGGTCTGGCCTCCAAAGGAATTTGTTTTTAAAGGGATTCCGCTGACAGAGGGATTGAATAATTTCAACTTTTCCATCAATTCCAAGAACCCGGAGTCAGAGGGATATAAGGTTGGAATTGACTGTGTTGTTTTGGAGAAAGAGGTAGAAAAAATAAATTAACCTGAATTATCAGGAATAGAAAATATTTTTACATGGAGGGGAAATGGCGTTAAAAAGTATGAATCGAAGAAATTTTTTCACAAATGTTGCCGGTTTTGGAATCGGAGTGCCTTTTGTTAAAAAACTGAGGATCACTCAGGAAGAAAGCCGTGGAAAACTCATCCGGCCCCTGATTGTGACCAGCAAGACCAATCCTTTTGTGAAAGAAAAAGTTACCACTACTGCCTGGGAAGTTTTACAGAAAGGGGGCAGCCCTCTGGATGCGGCCGAAAAAGCCGTCAATGTCTCCGAACTCGATCCTCAAGATCCTACTGTGGGGTATGGTGGCAGTCCCAATGAAGAAGGAGTGCTCCAGCTGGATGCTTCGGTCATGTCGGGTCCGGACAACAATAATGCCGGAGCGGTAGCAGCCCTGGAAAACATCAAAACTCCTTGTTCTGTAGCCCGGTTGGTCATGGAAAGGACGGATCATCTGATGCTGGTGGGAAAAGGAGCTTTAAAGTTTGCCAAGATGCACGGTATCAAAGAAGAAAATCTTTTAACCGAAGAAGCCAGAAAAGAATGGGTGGAATGGAAGGAGAATTTAAGTGACCGGGATTATTACTTTTCCCCGCGGAAAAAGTACAAACCCGAAGGCGGAGGCACTATCAACGTTTTGGTCTTGGATGCAAATGGAGATATTGCTGGTGTTACCAGTACATCCGGCCATCATTTTAAGCTGGTGGGACGGGTGGGTGATTCTCCCATCATAGGGGCCGGTCTTTATGTCGATAATGGTATTGGAGCTGCTGGGGCGACAGGTCATGG
>CAZEWV010000009.1:0-22791 GCA_964516025.1 uncultured Eubacteriales bacterium | reverse complement strand
TTTCGACCCAGTTTTCACGCAGTTGGTCAAAATCCGAAGCCAGTGTGATAGGAATAGCATGGTCGTCATTGTTTCTGACATCCACCATCCGGATATCCGCACCCAGTTGATAGACAATCTTTCCATCATCGAGAGCAGGTGACCGGACATCCCAGCCGACATGAAAAGTGTGCTGTTTGAGGTCTTTCCCTTCCGTATCCATCGACCAGATATTCCAGGATCCGCTGCGGTCACAGCCATAGTAGAGCCGGCCGTTCCACCACATGGGCGCAAAATTTTCTCCGGGAAAATCGGCCGTGAGGTTATGGGCTTCCTTTTCACCGGAAGTGAATTTCCAGATATTTCGTGCCGTTCCCCCCATATAACGAGCGGTATTGTTGTTGTGAAAACCCGGCCTTGCAAAATAGAGGGTTTTTTTTGTGTCGTCATAAGAGCCGTCGCTGGCTTGATGGAGTGGGATATAGGATCTTTGTTCTGTTTTTAGGTCGATTTGGATGAGCTGAGGATTGGGTATTGTGGAATACGCGCGGGTTGTGTACATGAGCTGTCCATCCGCGGTAAATCCAATAACCGTAGAAGAGTCGGACTCATATGTCAGGCGGGTGGGCAGGCCTCCGTCGAGCGGCATAGTGTAGAGTTCAGTCGGCCCTTCGTATGATGCCGAAAAGGCAAGAACTTTCCCGTCAGGTGAAATCGCCGGATTTGTCTCCTCTCCGGCATGGGTGGTCAGGCGCCTGGCCATGCCCCCTTGACTATCCACAATCCAGAGATCTCCTTCGGCGGCAAAAACCAGTGAGTTCCCTCTGAGAGTAGGGAATCGGTAATAGCCGTTTGTCGAAGCGCTGAATGCTTGGACAGATAAAACCAGGATTATTGAAAGAATAAAAAAGGAAACGAAAAGACGCTTTTGAATTTCCATTTTTGGCTCCTATGGGTGATGTTATAAGGCTTGTATATCATAGGAAGGGGTCGCGTCTCAATATTTGACATTCAAGATTTGAGGTTTGGGGCCCCGATTGCGTTGACTCGTGTGTTCTTGATCGGTAGAATGAAGTTTAATGTCGGAAGAAGCTGCAAACGGAGATTTACTTAATAAAAAAGCACTGGAGCTGGAATTTTCTCTGCTTGGGGTGGCGGATATTACGGGAATTCGGGAAAAATTCCACCTCAAGAAAAAAACCATTTCCCGGTTTGATCGGGCAGTTTCCCTGGGAAAAAGGCTTCTCGATTCCATCCTTGACGATATCAAGGATGAACCTACAGTGTTATATCTCCACCATTACCGCAAGCTCAATTATTTCCTGGACAGGCAGGCTATATCCTTGTCCTACTATATTCAGGAGCTGGGCTTTCAGGCCCTACCAATTCCCGCGTCACAAATTCTTGACTGGAAAAAGTATATCGCACATGTCTCCCACAAGCATATAGGAAGACTGGCCGGTCTGGGATGGATCGGCCGGAATAATCTCCTCGTCAATCCCGATATTGGTGCTAGGTTCCGGTTGGTGACAATTCTTACAGATATGCCCCTCGATGCAGACAAACCATTAGACAGTAACTGCGGTAAGTGTAAAAAGTGCTTAGCAACCTGTCCGGCGAATGCGATAAAAGACACGCAAGAGGAGTTTGAACACTTTGCCTGTTACGAGAAGATTGAGGATTTCCGTAGAGCCGGAATTGTTGGTCAACATATCTGCGGTGTGTGTATCAAAGCCTGCCGTGGCCAAATATAACTATAAAGATAGGACCAGCCGGATCCCGGCTTCAATCTCTTGAAGCATCTCAAGAGGTAAATCCCCAGCTTTTTTAGTGAGAAAAGATTTATCCACTGTTATCAATTGAGAAACATTGACAACTGATTTTCTTGGTAATCCGGAGATCTTACGAGGCAATAATACATTTCCAGGAGCTGAGGCTAATCTCAAATTTGTTGTGATGACGACTGTGATGACAGTCTGAATTTTGCTGCGGTTGAAATCATCAGATTGGACGATCAGGAGTGGACGTTTATATCCGGGTTCAGAAGCGGAAGGTTTTGGCAGTGCAGCCCACCATATCTCTCCTCTCTTCATCACTACTCGTCCTCTTCTATGGAAATTATCTGCATTGTCTCGTAGGCAGGTTCGAGTCTTGAGATTTCTTTCTCGTAAATCTCATTCAGCTTTTCTGTGATACTGTCATTCCGGAAATCTAAAAGGAATTTATTGATCGCTTTTGTGTACAACGCGCTTCTTGTCATTCCGAGATGTGTCGCGAGCTTTTCGGCGGCCTTATAAATGGAATCGGGTATCGAGATGGCTGTCTTCACACCCCTATGGTATAACTAAAGTTATACCCTGTCAACGTTTTCTTTTTTAAAGCGGCTCACTCTAATAAAGACGAATTTATCTCCAGATATTCTCACTCGTATTTGATCGCATTGATGGGGTGAGACAAAGCGGCTTTAATAGACTGGAAGCTGACGGTTAACAGGGCGATAACAGCAGCCAGGACGCCGGTTATCACAAACATCCAGACGCCGATTCCTGCCTGATAGGCAAATCCCTTTGTCCATTCTTTCATGGCCAAATAGGCGAGTGGCCAGGCAAGGATGTTGGCAATAAGGACAAGCTTCAGGAAATCTTTAGCCAAAAGAACGACAACTCCTGAAACAGATGCACCCAAAACCTTCCGGATGCCGATTTCCTTAGTCCTCTGCTCTGCCGTAAAAGAGGCCATTCCGAATAGACCCAAACAGGCGATAAAAATGGCAAAGAGTGTAAATGAGGAAAAAATTTGGCTCAAGCGTCCTTCTGACTCATACAAAGTGGCCAGAGAGTCGTCCAGAAAATAGTAATCAAAAGACTGATTCGGATAGAGTTCACTCCATTTAGCCCGGAGTTTATCTATGGTGCCGCCGACATTGTTCGGGCTGATTTTAAGAGCGATGCTGTCCCAGTCATCGGATTCGTTGTTAATATAAAGAGGCATGATGAGGTTGTGAAGAGACGACATGTGGATGTCTTTGATAACTCCCACAACAGTTCTGGCCGAACGATCTTCGATTTCTTCTCCGGAAAAATCCTCGATTTTCTTTCCAATCGGTTCTGTCCAGCCGAATTTTCTGGCCGCAGCCTCATTGATGATGATCGCATCACTGGCATCGGTTCCAAACTCAGGCGAGAAATTTCGGCCGGCTATTATGGTGATTCCCAAGGTCGGAATAAAATCATGGTCAATATCGATACCTTTCATGAGTTGAGCTTCGGTTGCAGAAAAGCCTTCGGGAACATAGGGACTGACGCTAGCCTCTCTTCCTGGGAGTTGTGAGGTTAAACCCGCATTTAAAACTCCAGGGATCTTTTTGAATTCCTGTTTGATGGATTCGATAGATTCCCTGGCTGGGCCGTCACTGGTCGTGACAACTAGGATGTTTCTCTTTTCAAATCCCAAATTTTTATTTTTCATGAACCGAAGTTGGTTGAGAATAACCCCGGTTGAGATGATAAGGCCAATCGAAATAACGAATTGTCCTACAACTAAAATGCTGCGGAATCTGGCATTGGTAGCTCCGGCTTTGAGGCGGCCTTTTAAAACCTTGACCGGTTGAAAGGAGGAGAGAAAAAGTGCGGGATAGCTGCCCGCTGCTAATCCGACAAAGAGTATCATTCCGATTAAACTAGGGATCAGCCACGGCATCCCGAAATAGTCAATAGTCAGATCACGCCCGGAAAGAGAGCTGAAAAGTGGAAGAACAAGATGGGCCAGCCCTATAGCCACAAGCATGGAAAAAAAACTGTAGATCAGCGACTCACCTAAAAACTGCCTGATCAGTTCCTTTCTTTCAGCTCCTACAACTTTTCTGATGCCGACCTCTCTAGCCCGGAGAGCCGACCTGGCTGTGGACAGGTTCATGAAATTGATGCATGCGATGAAAAGGATAACCAGTGCAATAGCAGCAAAAATATAGATGTACGCGATATCGCTGTTTGCACTCATTTCATTCTCCATATGGGAACGGAGATGGATTTGTGTTAAGGGCTGAAGGAAAAAATCGATTTTGCCGCCAACGGCCTTTAGTGTGGGCCCCATATGTGTCTCGACAAGAGCCGGAAATTTATTCTCAAGTTCCTTAGGATCAAAATTATCCTGAAGAAGAACATATGTGTAATAACTGAAGCTCAGCCACACTTCCATTCTCTCTCTATTTTGGGCATAAAGTGATTCGAATGAGCAGAGTATGTCAAATGTGAAATGAGAATTTTTTGGGGAGTTTTCAACCACTCCAGTGACCGTATAGTCATTTCGATTGTCGACTTTTAAAATTTTTCCAATGGGATCCTCATCTCCGAAATATTTCTTTGCCGCATCTTCGGTCATAACCATCGAATAGGCCGTTTTTAAGGCAGTTCTTGGGTCACCCTTAATCAACGGGAATGTGAAAACATTAAAAAAGGAGCTGTCTACGAAAGCAACATTTTCCTCGAAAAACTCTAAATCTTTATCTTTGATGGAGACGTTACCCACGGGGCTAAATCTGACAGCATCGAGGACTTCCGGGTATTCCTGTATAAGCGCCGGTGCAGCGGGAGCCGTGCTGATAGGCATGAGCATCTGATTCCCACCGAGGCTGGCATCTAGCCCCAGTCTATAAATGTTGTCTTTATTTTCATGGAATTGGTCGTAGCTGAGTTCGGTGGTAATAAACGAGATAATCAAAATGCAGCAGGCCATGCCTATAGCGAGTCCTGCAATGTTGATAAAGGCGTAGGCTTTGTGTTTTTGTACGTTTCTAAATGCAATCTTTAAGTAATTTTTAAACATCTATCTTTTCCTTTCTCTTTCTTTATTATATATACGGAAATTGAAGGTCAGGAGTTCTCTCTTTAATTAGAGGGACATCATACTTAATTCCGGTAGGCTAATTATAGGTATTTCCTTCAGAACAAAAATCATTTATGATGCAGTTTTGATTTAAAGAATACTGCAAGCATGAAGCCTACTAAACTCTGGAACAAGAATTTTTTCCTCCTCTGGCAAGGACAGTTTGTCAGCCAGCTGGGAAACCAAGCGTTTTCTATCGCTATGGTCTTCTGGATTAAACACCAAACCGGTTCGGCTTCCTTGATGGGACTTCTGATGATGCTGATTCATCTTCCAATGGTGATTCTGGGGCCGGTCGCCGGAACAATCGCTGATTCTTACTCCCGCCGCACGATCATTATTGCCTGTGATGTTCTGGCTGGGATTCCTGTCATAATTCTCGCCATACTGCTCTTCTTTGCCCCTCAGCAGACTTCGCTGATCCTGGTTTTGATGTTAATCGTGGGACTGCTTCTTGGGGCGGTCCGTACCTTTTTTAATCCAGCCATTACCGCTGCCATCCCTGATATCGTGCCCAAGGAGAAGATTGCTGCAGCCAATTCGCTGGATCAGTCGAGCGATCAGATCTCAACAATTATCGGACAGGGGCTTGGAGGCTATTTTTTTATGCTTCTTGGCGCCCCGCTCCTCATTCTTATTGACGGAATTACCTATCTTTTTTCAGCCTTCAGTGAGTCTTTTATCTCTATTCCTCAAACTATACCTGAAAAAAGCCGGATATGGAGAGAGAAGTTTGCCCAGTTCAAAAAGGATACGCTAGAAGGCCTTAAAATCGTCTGGGGAAATACCGGGATGAGGGCCATGTTTTTTGTGGCCGCCTTTTTGAACTTCTTTATCATGCCGCTTATTGTGCTTCTCCCATTCTATGTAGAAGACTTTCTTGGTGTAACACCCGATTGGTACGGTTATCTTCTTGCAGGATTTGGCTTTGGAGCTCTGATCGGATATGGATTTGCTGGCACACTGAAATTGACCGGAAAACGGCGAAGCCGGAGTGTTATCGTTGCGATGATTCTGATGACTGTACTTCTTGCTTCACTGAGTTTGGCTAATAAATCGATCCTCGCCTTAGCTATCTGGGTGAGTATCGGAGCAGCAAACGGATTCATTAACATCAATATTATCACTCTGCTTCAGACCAGTGTTTCCAGTGAGCTGCGCGGTCGGATTTTCGGTCTGTTGACAACGATTACCGCCGGGCTGACCCCAATTGGCCTCGGACTTGGTGGAGTCGTGGCCGATTTAACCGGGAGAAATATTCCGCTCATCTATGGAACGTGTGGAATTATTCTGATTCTTCTCTCCATCACGATCTCTTTTATCCGCCCCTTTCGCCGCTTCTTGTCCGAGGGCACTATAGAAATAAAATGATCAAGTGAGCTAATGTTTTTCTTACCGAATCGTGAATAAGCAACAAAATCGGCGAATAATTATTTCCCAGGATTGTTTGTTAGTGAGGGACTTTCTGCTTGGCATGCGCCCAGTGTCTCTTTGAGTTTTTCTTTGGGCGGGAAAAGTGATTCTGGAGGGGGATTCTTAAATATCCTCTCACATGTTTGATTCGGAATGGTTTCGTCCTTGTCAAGGCGATAATGTCCCCTCTGGAATTCAGAACATGGGCTTCAATTCTGTATATGTATCCGGGATTTATTGTCGTGGAAAGGGGCACATCGAAGAACCGCTTCGAATCCGAAGAGTCGTTTCCGTTGTTTTGGGAAAATAGATTCACAGTAAAAACGTCGGGAGCGTTTGAGAGGGTGTATTTTTCGTTAGCCAGCGTTTTTATGCAAAGCTGTATGGATTTGGTCCCCGGCAAATCCAGAAGTTCCTGGCCCAAACGCATCCTGCTTGCTCCATCGTCGTTCCACAGGAATGTCATGTCCTCATACTTGAGGGCAAAGTTAAAACCTTTGATCTGATGTCGGATATTGTATGCGGAGATCCATTCCGGAAAAATCTGCTGTGTCGATGAAATGAATCCTACGGAATCCAGAGCTGCCAGACCACCATGTGTGCCGTGCCTGTTTTTTTTAATTCCTGAAAACCAATTCATAAATCTGCTGCTGCTGCTTTCGTATCCGTATTTAATGCTCACGAGGACGGATGCCGGATATTTCACAATGTTTCCGTTGAGTGCCATCTGGATGCGCTTCAGCCCATCCGGGAAATTTGTCGTAAGGGAAACCTGGAAAATTTCGGATTGGGGAATCCATTCATCCAGGGGCAGCCCCGACTCGATCAATCCCATGGGATCATTCCCTTTCAGGTTTTTCATCCTAAAAGCGTTGTTATCCAGGCTGTATTCCACCTCCATGGATCCGGTTTGAGAGAGAATGAAAAAATGGCCCGTACGTTTATTATAGGTAGCCGTTAGCTCTGCCCATGGAAGTTCAGAAAGCCTGTGGGTCAGTTCGACCCTCCTGGGTTCCTGGATAAAAAATGGAGCCACAGACAAAATCCCCGATGTATGATAGATGACGTCGTCTGGACTGTTAAGGCTTTTGACGGGATTAAAATCGGCTTCTTTTAAGTTCCTGTAAATGTTTACAACCTGTCCTTTCTGCAATGTGCTGGCGTGGTCAGACAGCATGGTCACTTCCAAGGGCTCATTAAATTTCTTGAGATGCTCCTCCCGAATTTTGTTGAGGTTGGAGTCTACGGCGAGGAGAATTTCATTGAGGCCCTCTTCTCCCTTCATGTGTGCGATAATATCGGAAATGCCGATGAAGGCAAAAAACAGCCTTGGAGTATTGGAGGAAAGAATTTTTTCACCCAGGCTTTTCATCTTTTTGTCGATCCCGCTTCTGCTGAAGATGTACGCCTGGAGCTGAATTATTATATTCTCTTGGATGTAGTCAAATTTGTTGGGAAAACCTTTGGATTTGAATAGATCCTTAAATCCGCCTTCCAGTCTATTCATGACGGGATCGTAGTACCTTGTCTGATATCCTTCCACCTCTCCTGCATTGAGGATAACCGACCATGCATAATTGGTAAGAGCAGGAAACGTCGATATCATCCGCGAGGGCGTCTGGAAGTTTTTGAAGAGCCCATTGTCCTTTGCTTTCATAAAGACAGAGTAGGGAACGGAATCCAGACAGAAAAAAAGATGCCGCTGATTCAGATTCTCTCCGACATGGATGTTTTTATCCTGCTGGGCGGACAATATAAGTGGAAGAAGCAAGATCAAAAAAAATATTTTTTTTGCCATAAATCTTATCTTCTTCAATTCTTATCCCAAATAAAAATTTTAAGAGAATCGGGCTGAAGTTTATATCAGCTACAAAATGAAAGTCAAATAGAAGATAGGAGTGATTGGATGTGCTGATCTGCCTGAAATAGGTCTGCGGCGATAAAATCGGCTGATGTGAAGTCCTGGAAGTGTGTGTATTCCGATGGAATGGCGATAACCTTGCATCCTGCTCTTTTCCCGGCTGTCACTCCGTTGGCAGAATCCTCGAGGACGAAACACTCCTGGGGAGAGACGGCTAATTTTTCGCAGGTTGTCAGGTAAATTTCGGGCTCAGGCTTCCCCTTGGCTATACCGTCAGAAGATTGAAGTACATCGAATTTTTCCCGGATTTTCAGCAAATCGACCACGATATCCAAAAACTCCTCTTGGGCACCCGTGCACACAGCCAGTTTCAAACGATTAAAAAATGTATCGATGATGTGGAAGAGACCCGGCATGGCCTCGAGCTCGGTCTGCAGCTTCTTCCGCATGATCTTGTTTCTCATCTCCAACGCGTCCTGAGCACTGATGGAAATCTTTAGGTCTTTGACAAAGATGGCGAGACCTTCTATGGGTTTTGTCCCCATCATTTTCCAGAGCGTTTCTTCCCTAAGTTCGACGCCGAATGTTTTGGCCATTTCGCTTTCAGCCTGAAAATACAGCCGTTCACTGTCGATCATCAAGCCGTCCATATCGAAAATCAGTGCTTTGATCAACAGATTCCGCTGGCTGAAGAATCTTTATCTTCTTCTTCTTTTCTTACTCTTTCCCTTGCCAAGAATACCGCCGCTCAGAAAAAGTCCGGCACCCAGCACAAAACCGAAATTGTACCAGTTTCCATTATTGTGAGCTTCATAAAAACTCACATTATCTGAAAAAATGGAAATAACAAATGTTATGGGAGCAATAAGGCCTTGCCAAATTCCCGTAAAAAATCCTGCGATTTCTCCATCTTTGTCTGGAGTTTTTTCAAAGCTGTTTGGGCCCGGGACACAGCTGGAAAAAATAAACATCACTACTAAGAGGATCCCTAGTAAACTTAATATTCTCATTTTCTCCTCCATTTGTGTGTAGTTATACCACAGAACAGGCAAAAATCTCACTCATCTCTTTGATCGGGATTATAAAAAGTAGCGTGTTGTCTTGAGGAAAATTTTCTCTTTGAGCGGAGTGTAGGGATTCCACCAAAATCTCGGTTTTGCCCATCGGGCCGGATGGCGGCTCACCCATTTCATTCGTGTGACCTCATGCAGAGAATGTTCTGAAAAGAGTGTTCCCCAGCCTGATTTTCCCCAACCTCCCCATGGGAGATGGGGAAGTCCGAAACTGGAATCATTGATCCAGATCATACCGGAAAAAATATTTTTAGCCAATGATAGTGCCTTTTTTCTATCCCTTGACCAGATTGAGACTCCAAGAGATGAAACGTTTTTATTCAAATTTAAGGCAGCTTTCCGGATATCGTCAACAGATGTGATGGCCACTAAGGGGCCAAAAAATTCTTTTCGCCATAGTTTGCTCGAAACAGATGTGTTACTGATTATTGTTGGAAAAAGATAAGAAAGAGATTGTTTGCCTTCAGTTTTTTCGCTTATCGAATGGATGTATGCTCCTTCTGATTTTGCGATCTCGATGAGTTCTTTATATCTACAGAGTTCAGGGTCTGAAAATTCTTCTCCTGAGAGATTTTCTTGCCTCTCTTCCCAGATGGCCTTGACTTTTTCCTTGAAGAGCCAAAGAAATTTCTTTTCAATTCTTTGATCGATAATAATCCTTTCGGTGGAGACACACGATTGACCATTCGCGTAAAAAGTGCTCCAGGCGAGTCCTTTTGCTGCAAGGGCCAGGTCTGCATTCTCCAAGATAAAGGCCGTACTTCCCCCTCCTGATTCCAGAACAAAGGATTTGGAGTGATTGATGCAGGATTGAGCGATGCTTTCTCCCGATTTCCGATGTCCGAAAAAGATGATTTTTTGAACAGAAGAATGTCGGATCAATTCTTTGCCGGTTTCAGCTCCACCACGGATTACAATGGCTGCTCCTGCCTTTGCCAATCCCGACTCGTTTATCAAATGTTCGATATAATCAGGAAGTTGTTCTGATTTTTCTGAAGGTTTAAGAATGACTGTGTTTCCCGCGAGGGCCACATAGATCAGAGTCATCATCCCAAGAGAAAAAGGGAAATTGTTTGGGGAAAAAACGGCCACACAACCCAGAGGTTCCCGTATAAGAATATTTTTTTTTCGAAAGAAACCGGGCCGCCTGTAAGGCATTTTTTTCGGTAAGAGCCAGCGGCTGTAGTTTTTTTCGCAGTACTTAGCCATCTCCAATACGGGGAGGATTTCCTGGGATAACGCTTCAGATAATGGACGGCCGCATTCATTGGAAATCGCTCTGGCAAAAATATGCGCTTTTTTTTGGACTATTTTACGGAGTGAGCGGATGGCACGAATACGCTGCTTGACATCATTCTCATTCCATCTTTGAAAACCTGTATTGGCTCTGGAGACGATGTCTTTGAGGGAGAGTGTTTGTACGGACATGATTTTCTGTTTAAAAGTAATCCCTTTGATACATATCCTCGATAGATTCTCGCCGTCTTGTTAGCAGTGCCTTCTTCCCGTCAATGAGAACAATAGCCGGGCGCGGGCCGGCGAAATTGTTGTTCATCGAGACAAAATAGGCACCTGTATCTAGAAGTGCTATCCTGTCTCCACTCCTCAAGCGGGGGAGGTTAATTGAGGAGGACAGCTTGTCCAATGTAGAGGGCATGTTACCGAGTACAGTGTAATTGAGAGACCGGCCGTTTCCTGAAGTCAAAGGCATAATTTTGTGGTATTCGGTAAACAGCAGTGGGGTGAGGCTCATAGCTCCTCCATCACAGATGAGATAATTGTATCCCTCGGGTTGTTCTATCACATCGAGTACGGAGAGAATGAGAAGTTCTGAAGGACCCGAAATGATTCTGCCTGGCTCTGTCAATATTTCTTTAATCCGGATTCCTGAACTTTGCAGTCGTGAGAGCATTACTTCTAAGTGTCCGGCAACTTCATACAGAAGAGAGCCGTTGTTTGAAACAGATAATTCCACATGCTGTTTGAAAAGGGTTGATTTCATCAATTGAGAAGCATTGAGAATCGGAGCGGTGGCGAGACCGAATCCGCCGCCGATATCGATGACCTGACTTTTTAGTCCCATTTCATGGGCTTCTTTTATGACTTTCTCGAGTGCTGAAAAAGCTTTTTTGTATGGTCTCCCATCTCTAATGCCTGAGCCAAGATGGACATGGAAGCCGACGAAGTGAAAAAGGAGATTGTGTTTGATTTGATCCAAAACAACCTTGAGTTCATCGGAATCGACCTGAAATCCGTATGGCGAATGTTTCGCACCGCTGTTGAGAGTTGGCTTCAATTTGGCTAATGAAAATCCGGGGCAGATGCGGACACCAACATTTAATGGTATTGTGGCACCCTCCATGGCCTTGTTTAAGCGGTCTAAATCACTTGAAGATTCTATAACCACCATCTTTACACCTGAATTTTTTGTTTTCCTGAGAAAAGGAATGGATTTAGCGGGTCCATTGATCACGATGTCCTTCCAGCTAAATCCGAGTTTTCTGCACAGAATGAGTTCATGCTCGGATATCACCTCAACGCTTTGTCCCTCTTCCTTGATGATCTGGAGGAAGCCGGGCACAGGTTGAGTTTTTACAGAATAGTGGAGTTTGACCGGAACACTGAGCTCTTTGAATGAGAGAAAAAAATTTCTTATAGATACTTGAGCGGCCTGTTTGCTGATGACATAGAGAGGAGTTCCAAATTTCTCGGCAAGTTGAGAAAGGGACCAACTCTGACAGTGGAGAGCGTCTTCTTTGTAATGTATATCCATGATCGGGCTCTTTTTTTGCACTGTTGTTTCTTTCCCCCATCTTCCTATTTCAAAACGAAAATAGCTGAAGACAAAAGCGGTCAACATCCCCAATCCCGCCAAAAGTACAAGATTTAAACCGCTGAAGACATGTCCAAAGGAAATATTGATGAGGGGCGTATAGACGCCGAATCGGGGTGTATAGACAATCCATCTGAAGTGGAAAAGACCGGCCATAACAAGTCCCAGGCAGATCAACTGGGCTGGAGAGAAAATCCCGGCGATCTTTTTTTTCTGAAACCTGAACCACTCTTCCATAAATCTGAATATTCCGTAAAAGATTAAGCAGAGGCTTGTCGGAACACCCACACCGATTCCTTGTGTGCTCCAGATGGCCGTGACAAAAAGGAAGATGAATAGGCTATAGAGAGCGGAAAAGAGTTGCGTGGGATAGAGGGAACCATGTTTGACTCTTTTTTCTCTCAGGGCTTTCAGGCTGGGATGTGTGTAGCGGATCCGGATAGAGGAAGTGTTTTCTTTTCCATAGCAGCAGCCGTAAAAAAGACACCCAAAACGTCCAAAGAAATGTGTGATCATAAGCCCCGTAAATATCGCGTCAAGCCAGTTATGGAGGGATGCATGTGTCAATAATACATAGGGAATGCCGGAAAGCAGCGCGGCAGCCATAGCCCCCCAGGACACAAATCCTACACGGAACCAAGCGGTTTTAAGAGTGACTTTCTCAAGATGTATAAGAGTTGCCATGGACAACAGCCGGCTCAATACAAGTGAAGACAGAGTAAAAATAACGGCCAGCCACAAAATCATTTTTTCAGGTGTACCGGCACAAATCAGGAACAAACTCATAAAGATCAAACCCACGAAACTGCCGACTCCCAACCACAGCCCATACCCAAGGAAAAGCCGATGTGTTCTGTATTTGAGAATAAAGGGTTTATTGACAGCATGTGAGAGAAGATCCAGGAGGCGGATGAGCAGAGAGGTCAACGCTTTCCTGAAAGGAAATTCCCAGAGCATGGGAACGTTTTTTTTGTAATTTCGATACTCCTGGCCAAAACGCTTTTCCAGAACCGGTTCTTCGATTCTGTGGGCATAAAACACAAAGAAAAGAGTGAACAGCGGCCAGCTCACAAAGGTGCACCAGAAGGATCGGCAGAGGAAACCCACTCCGAGAAAACTCAGTGAGGCTCCGAGATATATCGGATGTCTTGAAAATCCGTATGGGCCTTCCACTACCAGGTTTGCGGGCGGCACTGGTGAAGCGGGAAGTCCCCTGCCGTTTTTGCCCAGATAAAAAATGGCTATAGCAATGATTCCTGCGCCGGTTGAGAACAAAATCAAACCCGGAAGGAAAAGAGGAACCGTCAACGTGCTGAATGGATTGGAGATCCTGTCCAGAAAGGCCCCTAAAATCCCAAAAAGGGCAGGGATGAGAAGGGAAAAAATCAGCACATAAAGACTGACATCGAAGCTTTTTTTAAAAACGAAAACGCTGTTACTTTTTGCTGTGATATCCATGATACACCCCTTTTATCTTGTATCTGACAGCCAGGAAGAGAATTCCAAATAGTATGGAAGCATATAAAAGACTCATAAACCCTGCCCATAAGTTTGTTTTCCCTGAAAAGATAGAGGAGAAAATGAATTGGCAGGGAAAAAAAGCCGGAAGCCAGCGGATAACCTCAGATTGCTGGGCTGATGAATAAAAGGCTGGGTTCTGAAGCCACCCCGCATCGATATTGGCCAGAAGGGCGACAAAGAGTATGGCAATCATAAAATCTTTGCTCAGAATTCCGACTATTCCTCCATAAGCGCCATAGATGGCTCCCAACATTATAAAGCCGATCAAGGCAGATATAATTTGAGTGAATGACATCAAACTTCTTATCAAAATTGTTGTATAGATGCCCAGTACAGCCACTAGAGAGAAGAAAAAACAGAACCGGGAGGCGATAAATGTTATTGGTGAGAGTTTCATATGAACGCAGTAGCGAAAGTACTCAAAGTCTTTATGGAAGAGAAGAACGGCATAATAGGACATCAAGAAACCCCCGATGGCGGCGGCCATAAAGACTAAGGACATATCGCGAGTGTTGATAAACACCTGTGTGACCTGCTTGAAAAAAAATAGTTTGATGGGAAATGTTCCTGGACCGGACGTCCATTCGACAACAGCCAGAAACAGAGTTGGGATGACAAAGATGAGGACCAGCCCGAGTTTATTCCTTATGAGTTCCTTAAAAGTCAAAGAATAAAGAAGAAGAAAAATGGATTTTTTTCTATTGAGTTTGTTCAAGGTATCCCTCTTTCATTTGGAAGATTTTGTCGAATTTATCCCTGTCATAGATGAGGTGGGAAATCATCAGAATGGACTTGCCCCAGGATTTGATTTCGGCGATAATTTCCCAGAAAACCATATACATCTGCCAGTCGAATCCATCGTATGGCTCGTCCAGGATGAGGAGATCAGGTAAATGGAAGATGGACGTCAGGAATTTGACCTTTTGGTAAGTTCCGCTGCTCAGGTCTCCAATGCGGAACCTCAAATAAGGGAGGAGCTTCAATCTCTTGAGGCAGGAATCAAGAAATTCTGTATTGATATTCCAATTTTTTTTTATAATGGATTCGGCTAATAAAAGGTGTTCAGAGACCTTATACTTGCTGTTGAGGATATTGTCCTGTGGACAGTATCCGATATGACTGGATAGTGAAAACTTTCCTGAATCGGGCCTAAGAAATCCCAAAAGGCAGCGCACAAAAGTGCTCTTCCCTGACCCGTTTTCCCCAACGATTCCGATAAATTCCCCGGATCGAATTTCAAGTGAACAGCCGTTCAGTACGTTGTTTCCGCCTAAGGATTTGGTAAGATCCCGGCATTGAAAGTTTAATGTTTTAGGCATTCCAGCTCACCTCCTCCATGATTCCATGGTATTCCTTTCCCTTGAATGTGGTCATGATTTCAAATTTCTCATCACTCCCGGAGGAATTGATTTTTTGGCGGAGTCGAGACGGCAAATGTTTGAGATAATGACTTTTTCCCAGGATTTCCTCATTTTCTAGAGTTCTGACAATTTTGCCGTCAAACAAAAAAGAATCAGATTCAGGGCCAATGGTCCAGATAAAACGGGGGAGAGTCCTGAGTTGACCTTTATTGATAAGGACTGAAACATCCTGTTCGGTGGTTTCAGGGTCCATGTAGATGGATATCGATTTGTCTGAGCACTTCAGCGATAAAAACACACCCCATGAATCCTTGCTGTGCATTCTGCCCCAATAGAGGCGGCGGAGGGGTGTTTTCCAGGTTGGGAAGTTGAATCGGACGTAATCGATGTAACCTGTTCCCTCCAAACGATCTTCGTTCCCGTTGTTTTTAATGTCCAGAGCTACCTTTGCTTTTGGAGTCCAAACCTTCCAGTCACACCAGCCTTCTTCTGACTTATATAAAGGTTTGTGTATCCGTTTTTGAGGTGGAGCGAGAAAAGTCCAGGTTCCTTGAATCTGGGACAATCCGTGATTTATACGGAGGGAGGCAGATTTTAAAGTCGTCGAGAAACTCGCATTTTTCAATTTCAGGGCATGGAAGGACCTTTGGTTTAGCCGGGAAAATTTAAACGATTTCATAGAATCCATTGCGTCAAATTGATTGATTCCGGAAAAACCGAAACGGAATGGTCCAAAAGATACACACATGATGTAATAAAAGCCCAGGGCATTTTTTGACGTAAAGTCCATGTACCATTTTTCGAGTTTGATATTCATTCTGTCATCTCCTTGTGTCTATGAAAAAGATAGAGGAAAAAACGCGACAAGTTGTCAAAGAGTTGTTAAGAGTTTGTCAAAAGTTTGTTAAGAAACATGGGGTAAAAGAAATCGTCTAGATTTTGTACCTAAGAAAAGTTTGGGCTATACGTTCTACCGCATCCAGGGAAACTTGAATGTGTTTATCGGAATGAGATAAGGAGACTCCTCCAAAACCATGACAAATGTTGACACCTTCGTTGATCATCGCCAGCTTAAAGATTCTCTCACGCATTTCAGGGTCGCATTTATTCGCACTCCAGACTTTTTCTGGTGAGGTGATCCTGTCGGTGCTCTCATGAAGAAAATGAACTCCGACCATTGAACTTTCTGGAATTATATCGGTGTCAAGTCCTGTGCATGTCACAAGGAATCCATGATGTCTAAATATCTTTTCAATTTCAATCCTGGCCCTGTTCCCCATGCGCCCAATCTTGGGGTAGAGGCTATCCGCGTTCTCAATAAGATATTGCAGGTAGACTATCCCGGCAAACATGGATGCCGGATGAGCTGAGAATGTTCCGCCGTTAAATTTCACTTTTGAAGGCGAAGATGTTTTGGGATTGCATAACTCCAGAACATCTCTGCGTCCTGCAACCGCGCTGACAGGCATACCACCACCGATGGTCTTCCCGAATATAGAGAGATCGGGATCAATACCATACAAGCTCTGCAGTCCTCCAGGGTGAAACCTGAAACCGGAGACAACCTCATCAAAAATGAGTTGGACTCCGTATTGTTGTGTCAGCTCTCTCGCTTTGAGCAGGTACTCTTTTTGACCGAAAATAAATCCTCCAGCTCCCATAAAGGGTTCTATTATGAAACAGGCCAGCCTGTCACCGTAGAGCCGGAACTTGTCTTCCAGGTCCTCGGGATCATTGAATCTTGTCATGATGATTGACGAATCAATATTATGAGAGAGACCGGCGGATTCCATAAACTCCAGTTCCTTGCTGAGGCTGGGCATTCCCTTAAGAGTGTAGGGCTGGGCTCCGTGCCAACCTCCACCAATTTTCAAGACAAGCTCTCGTTGAGTGAATGACTTGGCGAGCATTATGGCGGACATGGCAGCCAGAGTCCCACTGGTTGTGAAACGGATTTTTTCCGCACCCGTTTGCCGTGTAATGAGTTCGGCCAGCCGGGTTTGATATTGTCCTGGAAAACCAGTAACAAGGCCTTCTCCGTTTTGCAGAAAATCCTGCAAGGCTTCTCTAATGATCAATGGATTGTGTCCGAGTATATTGGCAAAATGTCCCTGCCAGAAATCGATATATGAGTTCCCATCTATGGTTGTGACCAGAGGCCCTTGGCAGCGGGCATCATAGAATGGAAAGGGATCATTTAATCTGAGATTGTGTGATCCGCCGTAAACTTGGATTTGATTAGCGTGCTTATAAAACTCCTTTGATTTTTTGTGTTTCTGCATGTAGGTGTCTTTTAAGTCCGAATACAAACGTTCCTTATCTAATTTGATGATCATCGTCACTCCTGAATGATTAGCTCATATTTGTTCGAGGTGAGAATAGATCGTCTGGTACAAATTCTTTGGGATTTCCTTCTGATTGGCGTTCTCTGGAAATGGATTGATGAGGTCGGCGACACACAGAGGTGTGAGTTTACCGTTCCGTATGGTTGCGTCGGGGCAGTGATAGCACATCTGAATTTGATTTTTCTCATGATTAAATTCAGGCCCATTCTGAATCAGGATGAAATGAAATCGAAGATGTCTCAGCCAGTGAGACTGCCGGATAAGCTTGGCGATTTCAAAAAACTTTTTAGGGTGGATAGAAATCTCTACAAGACATGTCAAAAGGAAAGAAAATGGGGATAACCATGGACTCGTTGTAACTCCGAAGATATGTCTCCCTGTAAAAAATCTGTATACTTTACGGAAAAAACGGCTGTACTCCGGAGATATGCTTATTGTTTCTTGTGTCTTAGTGTTGAAATAATAAAAATAATTCAACCAGCTGATCTCCTCGTCATCTAAAGAAGAAGGGATGTACGCTGTGGGTTGGACGTTGAGTTCTTCAGAAATATTTTCATATTCATAGAAAAGCTGAGGATTTTTTCCGGGTACATAATCCTCGAAAAAATTATTCGGCGTGCAAATTTCGAGGATAGAAAGAATTCCATCAAAATAACGGTAATGGCTGAAATCTTTCATCAAAGAGGAAATTTCTCCCTTATTTTCGTGATAGATGGTTGTCGAAAGAGAAAAAAAGATTTTTCTTTTTTCAAATTTTTTAAACAGTGTGTGACGGACGGCGTTAATATCGTTATGGATCTTTGACTGCCCGACATCCACATGAAGAACGATCCGGTCCAATCCGGCTTGGATGATCCTATCGAGAAGAATGTCTTCTCTGTCTTCAAGGAACGCCACTCCATTAGTCAGCATCTCACAGGTGACGCTCTTGTTTTTTATGTATTGCATGATTTCGATAAGGTCGGGATGCAGTGTGGGTTCGCCTCCTAATAGAGTGATGGTCTCCAGATTCCTCTTTTTGAGAGCCAGGTCGATGTCTGACTTGATCTGCGAAAGAGGTTTGACATAAGTTTTGTAAAGGTTGTAGCAGCCCCGGCACTGGATGTTGCATGTGAGATTGGTTTCTATTGTCAGATGAGGGATCTCTTTGACGGAAAGTTTTAGGGGCTTAAGGTTGTTCCCTTTTTTAATGTCAGTGACTTTCATTTTTTTTTCCTTGTACCAAGTTGTTTTTCCATTTTTAATCTAGGTTGTGATGAAGATAAAGTTGTCAAAAAGTGGTTAAAAGTTTGTTAAGAAGTTGTTAAGAAAGAATATTTGAGGATTTTGTCTTTTCTGAATATATTGTGATATATTCGCTGGTATCAAGGGAACCTAAGAGATGAAAAAGAAATTTTACATCTTTAATTTGGTATTGGGGTGTATCATTATCCTCATTGGCATCTATGGTTATACTCAACACAGTCGGCGTCCGGGGATTCCTTCTGACAAGGTCCGGAAGATCATAACCAGAGATGATGGCACTGAAGTCAAAATTGACGGCATTATTGTTGAAATTGACGGCACTGCGCTCAGAATAGAAGGAAAAAATCATGATAGAGAAATCGATTTTATCCTCAGAAAAAAATCTATTGGGGATAGGATTTCAATTCTAATCCAGTTCGAAGGAGAACCAGAACCATTCGATATTAAGCTCGAGTCCTTTTATTATGCACCTGTTCCATTGATAAATCTTTTCATTGCTCTATTTTGTGTAGCAACAGGATTGCTCGTATTTGTTCTCCGTCCTCAATCCAAGAAAGCTCGGGTCTATTACTGGATCACCCTCACTTTTTATTTAACTCTCTGCATAACTGAGGGAGTTTATGTTTTAGGAGACAAATGGTTTTCCTATATTTCTGGAGCATTGTATTACCTGTCCTATTCTTTTGTCGCTGCTCTTTTTCTTCACTTTTCGTTCCAGTACACACATAGTTCGTCAGGGAGTATAGAAAGGTGGAAATTACGCAGATCGACCATCTTTGTGATGATTTACGGACCTGCTTTTATCTTCGGGGCTTTGTTGGGAACGTTTTTCCTTCTCTCCTCCGTGCAAAATTCCATCGATAAGTACAGAATCTTTTTAAAAGTCTTATATCTATTTCGATTTTATGTCATTTTTTATCTGTCTTATGCTGTTGTCCATTTTACCCGGCTTTTCAGGCTAAGTTTCTTAGAAGAACAGCGGGCACGAATCAAATGGGCTATGTTTGGTATGGTTGTTGGTCTGACACCTTTCATCCTTTTATATCAGCTGCCCGATCTATTGGGATTAAATCCACTCATTAACCAGGATTGGTCTAATGTTTTCCTTATTTTTATTCCTCTCACCCTAGCCATTTCAATTTTAAAATACAATCTCCTTAATATTGAGCTCGTCATCAATAAAAGTTTGGTCTATGCTTCCTTGACAGTATTTACCGTAAGCATCTACCTTTTTTTCCTTCCGCTTTTTCAAAGCCTCATGGCCCGATTGTTTGATGTCAAAGATATCGTTTCTTCCTATCTTGCTGCCATTGTTGCCGCGTCCATGTTTCATCCGGCAAGAAAGAAAATCCAGGAATTGGTGGATAAATTTTTCTTCCGGGTCAGCTTTGATTACAAAAAAAGCATCCTGAGCTTCATCGAAAGAGCTCAAAAAATGGTCAATTCTGAGCAGCTTATCGATTTCTTTCTTTTGAAGATCGAAAAAACGCTTCCCATAGAAAGTTTGGGAGTTGTCATCTATGATCTGAAATCGGATGGGAATACCATTCTGTTTCAAAGGAAAAAGATCGATGGCCTTGATTACTTTCTGGGAATGGAGCAAAAACAGGACTTTATCTACGCCAAAAAATCGTCGGTTCAAACAGAAGAGGGGATAAATTTTTCTCAGGAACCATTCCTGGAAAAAAACAAGATAGAGGTTGTCATCCCCCTCTTATTTCATATGACCAGCATCGCCGGATTCATATCCCTCGGGAAGAAAAAGTCCGGAGAAAGATACTCGCATGAGGATATTGAACTTCTGCAAACCATGTCCAGGGAATTTTCCCTCAACCTGGAGAGGATTCGGCTCCAGGAGGCCGTCTTTATTGAAAAGGCAGAAAAGGCGAAACTTGAAGAACTCAATCTGATGAAAACAGAGTTTATCTCGACGGTTTCTCATGAGATCCGTACACCCATGAGTTCTATCCTGGGACTTTCGGAGCTGCTCAAAGGAGGGAAAATTCAGGAGAGTGCCAAACAGGAGGAGCTCCTCAATCTCATCACTACAGAATGCACGAGGCTTTCCCGGTTTCTCCATAATATCCTTGAATTCGGTAAGATTGAAAGAGATGCCAAGCAGTACAATTTTGAACATACGGAGATACAAGCTGTGATTAAGGAGATGTTAAAACTCTTCGGACCCCGGTTGAAATCAGAGGGTTTTAAGCTCGAAACACATTTTTCAAAAAATCCAGTGTTTGTGGATGTCGACAGGGATGCAGTCAAGCAGTCTTTGACGAATCTTATTGATAATGCTATAAAATATTCACAGGATAGGAAGGAGATTGATGTTCGGATTGTCGAAGGAGAAAATCAAATAGAGATTGAGATCCAAGACAGGGGAGTCGGGATTCCGGAAAAGGAACAGTCTAAAATTTTTCAAGGTTTTTATCGTTCTCCTGAAACCGCTCTTCAGTGTCCCGGCGGAGTGGGCCTGGGATTGAAGGTTGTCAAACATATCATGGAAGCCCATAATGGAAAAGTACAAGTGAAGAGCAAATATGGACGGGGAAGCACGTTCAGCCTCATCTTTTTGAGACCATGAAAAAAATACTCATCATTGAAGACGACGACGCCCTCAGGGCAACACTCTCAGCGGCCCTGGAAGTCGAAAATTTTGAAGTGTTATCGGCCTCCAACGGGGAAGAAGGATTTAGTCTGGCCTGTCAAGAAAAAGTCGATCTGATTGCTTTGGATTTGGTGCTTCCCTTAAAAACAGGTTTGGAGATTTGTAAAGAGCTTCGGAAGAAAAACATAATGACGCCAATCATCATAATGACGGGCCAGAAAAAAGAAGAACTGGATAAAGTCTTGGGTCTTGAACTTGGGGCAGATGACTATTTGTTAAAACCGTTTGGCATCAAAGAATTTTTGGCCCGGGTCAACGCCATTCTCAGGAGGACGTCTCCAAAGGAAAGTGAAATAGATGAATATTCATTTGGTGATATTGCGATCAATTTTAAGAAACAAACTGCAAAAAAAGGAGATGCCGAAATCTCATTTACAGCTAAGGAATTTGGACTGCTTAAACTGCTTGTCACATTAGAAGGGGAAGTTATAAGCCGTGACACAATTCTCAATGTTGTTTGGGGATACGACAATTATCCCACTACACGAACGATCGACACCTTTGTCCACAACATCAGAAAAAAAATTGAAGACGATCCCTCCAATCCTGTTCACATATTAACCATTCCCTGGAGCGGGTATAAATTTAAGAAGTGACTTAAAGAGAAAACTTTTAAGAGTTGGAGGTTTTTTATGAAAATAAGAAAACATTTTATTTCTTTGCTAATTGGGGCGATTTGTTTGAGTGCGGTCACAGCGGCGGCAAAAGACCGTGGGAGTTTTTATGTGGGAGGGAGTTTCGGTTTGACTGATGCCACCATTATTGATCAATTCACCCGATACAGAAGGGGTAATCTAATAGAAAAAAATACTTTCGAGGACGAATATAACGGACAGGCTTTCGGATTTTATCTTGGATACAGGCTCCTTGACAAAAGGCGCGTATTTATAAATGTTCAGGCGCATGGGATTTTTTTTGGTAAAGAATTTAATATCGAAACATCGAACAGTACTCTGCGGCGAAAGCTGTTCTGCACCCGCGGAATTGATCTCCAACCCGGATACAATATTACGGACAACCTGTTTTTTCATGTCAACCTCTCGGTCGAAAGAGGCCGTTTTCAGTTTTCAAAGGAAGGAACCTCTACCACGTATGATGTCGATATCCCTGTTATGGGTTATGGATTTGGCATGGGTGCAGGTTACAGAATTATTCCCTGTCTCACTGTCAGGCTGCTGTACCAGTTCATTCAATACGGCACGACAGAAATTTCGGCTACCGTAGGCGCACTGGGAAGAAAAGTTGATGTTATCGAACTCATACCAAGGTATGACATTGTCATGCTGTCCGTTCAATATAATTTTGGCTCTTCTCAATCGAAAATAGATTAATTCTCTTTCGCTAAAGAGTGAAAAGTGCAAGGAGAGTGTAGGCTATGGCACCCAAAACTGCCGCTAAAGTCGCCAATGGAAGCTGAGTCAGAACATGGTCCATCAAATCCGTACCTGTTGCCAGAGATGAGAGGATAGTTGTGTCTGAGATGGGTGAACAGTTGTCTCCATAGACAGAGCCACCGGTAACGGCCGCGAAACAGAGCAGTGTGAAAAACGGATCCGGGTTGATCGAATAAGCCAACGGCATGGCTATCGGAAAGACGACGGCGTA
>CAZEWV010000008.1:5211-23686 GCA_964516025.1 uncultured Eubacteriales bacterium | reverse complement strand
CCGTATTTTATAGAATTTTAAAACCAAATCGGCCAAGAGTTCTTCATCTGAGATATTTTGCTCCACCGATACTAGTAGATTTTCCGACTCGATGACTTTCCCCTTTCTCATTAAAAAGACATAAAGAGCCGCTTCTGTATTTTTTCTGGAATAACCAAAGATGTCCTCATTTGTGTCTTGAATGGAAATGAGTTTAGGTTTTTCCTTGAGCTGTTCGAGTGTAAAAAGTAAATCTCTCCATAAGGCAGCCTGTTCGAATGCCTGTTTTTCTGATGCTTGTCTCATTCTTATCTTAAGAATCTTTGAGAGTTTTTCCACTCCGCCCTCAAGAAAAAGTAGGGCATTGTTCACATTCTCTTTATAATCGCCTTCCGAGATGAGTCCTACGCATGGCGCAAAACAGAGTCCGATATCATATTCAAGACAGGGCCGTTTTCGTTTCCCTGGAATGGCCTCTTTACAAGTGCGGATTCCAAAGTATTTGGCTAAAAGATGGATTGTTTTTCTGGCTTGATGCACTGGGCTGAAAGGGCCAAAATATTTTGCCCCATCCTTTTTCACTCGTCTTGTCAGTTCTATTCCCGGATATTTAAGTTGGAGACTTAATTTAAGAAAAGGAAAGCTTTTGTCATCCTTGAGATTTATATTGAATTTCGGCTGTGATTGACGGATAAAGTTATTTTCCAGAAACACCGCTTCTCTCTCAGAGTCAGTCAGAATAAAATCGAAGTCTCTCGTTTCAGAAATAATGTTTTCAACTTTGGGATCGGATGTGGGGAGAAAATATGATTTGACCCTATCCCTCAAAATTCGGGCTTTTCCGATATAGATAACCTTATTATTTTTATCTTTAAAAAAATAGATGCCTGGTTTTTTAGGCAGATTCTCAGCTCTGGATTTTAAGATCTTGAGGCTAAATTCAACTAACAATATCCAGTTCTCCTCTTTTCAATTTTTTGAGTTCATCTCTGAATTTTGCGGCTTTTTCGAATTCCAGTTTCTTTGCGGATTCATTCATCAGCTTTTCCAGTTCCTTCATTTTCTTTTTCCTCTTCTCCGGAGACAGATAGATGTCCGAGTCTTCAGAAATCCTTGAATAATCGAAGTAATCTCTTTCATAGACACTCGTCAGACCATCATCGATCCTTTTTTTGATGGATTGTGGTGTGATGTCGTGTGCTTTATTGTATTCCTTTTGAATTTTTCTTCTGCGTTCAGTTTCATTGATGGCCTGTGTCATCGACCTTGTTATAGTGTCTGCATAGAGGATGGCCTTTCCGGAAACATGGCGTGCGGCCCGGCCAAAAGTTTGTATAAGGGAAGTCGAAGATCGTAAAAATCCTTCTTTATCTGCGTCCAGAATTGCGACAAGGGAGACTTCGGGAAGATCCAGCCCTTCCCTCAACAAGTTGATTCCGATGAGTGCGTCAAATGTTCCCTTTCTTAAGTCTCTCAATATTTTGACGCGGTCGAGCGTGTCAATATCGGAATGGAGATACCGTGTGCGCAGGCCCAATTCATGGTAATGCCGGGTCAAATTCTCCGCCATCTTTTTGGTGAGAGTCGTAATCAGTGTCCTCTCATTTCTTTCGGCCCGTGTCTTGATTTCAGACATAAGGTCATCCACCTGGCCTTTTACCGGGCGGATCTCAATTACAGGATCAACGAGTCCTGTGGGCCGGATGATCTGATCGATCTTTTTAAAATGAGTTTTTTCCAATTCGTAGGGACCGGGTGTTGCAGAGATATACTGAACCAGATGAGCACGCTCCTGAAATTCGTCGAAATTTAAAGGTCTGTTATCGAGTGCTGACGGAAGGCGGAAACCATGTTCAACGAGGGTTCGTTTGCGGGATCTGTCTCCATGGTACATCCCCCTAATCTGAGGAATGGCTACGTGCGATTCGTCGATGATGACGATAAAATCCTTTGGAAAATAGTCAAGAAGAGTGTAGGGGGCTTCGCCGGGATTTCTTTGGCTGAGATAGAGAGAATAATTTTCTATCCCGGGACACCAGCCAAATTCTTGTAGCATTTCCAAGTCATAGAGTGTCCGTTCTTCAATCCTGTTGGATTCAATTGTTCGTCCCAAATCCTTGAAAAAAGAAATTCTCTTTTCGAGTTCTTTTTCAACACCTATGATTGTTCTGTCCAGAATATCTTGAGGAGTTGAAAAAAAAGTTCTGGGATAGATGAGTACGGATGTGAAAGAGTCTTTCACTTGTCCCAATAGAGGATCTATGGAGGAAATATTGGAGACTGTGTTATCTTCCAGTTCAATCCTGTATGCGAATTCTTCATAGGAAAGAAAGAGCTCGATGATATCACCCCGGATGCGGAATGTTCCTCTTTTGAAATCTGTATCCACTCGTTCATATTGGATTTCGACAAGCTTATTTATGATTTCTTTTCGTGTGATGTCCTGGCCTTTTTTTAGGGGGAAGCTCATTGACTGGTAGTTTTGGGGGGAACCGATTCCATAGATACATGAGACCGAGGCCACGATAATAACATCCTTTCTCTGGAAGAGAGAATTTGTGGCACTCAGCCGCATCCGGTCAATTTCGTCGTTGATAGTGACTTCTTTGGCGATATAAGTGCTGGAAGAGGGGATGAAGGCTTCGGGTTGGTAGTAGTCGTAGTAACTGACAAAATATTCCACCGCATTCTCAGGAAAATACCGGCGAAATTCCTGGTACAGCTGTGCGGCGAGAGTTTTATTGTGTGATATCACAAGAACCGGCCTATTGGTGTTGGTTATGACGTTGGCCATGGTGAAGGTCTTTCCGGAACCCGTCACACCCATAAGGACCTGGTGTTTTTTTTCCTTTGCGATGCCCTCACTCAACTGATGGATAGCATTGATCTGGTCGCCCTTGGGTTCATAATCAGAATAGAGTTTGAATTTTTTCATCCCACCTATTATAGCAGAAACAAGGTCAGGGAGATGAGAAGTCGGGGGTGTCGATTTTGACACTACCGTTAAACTGTGCTCCGTCATCGATGGAGATCCGGGAGGCAAAGATGTCTCCACTCATGCGGCCATTTTTTTCTATGTGGACCTTCTCCGCTGCAAATACATTTCCTTCGACCTGCCCTCTGATTTGCACATTTTTAGCATGGATTTCAGCCTTGACGGTGGCATTGTGTTCAATGAAAACATCATTTTGATCCAGGCTGATATTTCCTTGGAACCGGCCTTCTATGCTGATGTTTTCCTGTCCGGATATCTCGCCCTCTATATCGAGAGTCTTTCCAAGTTTTGCATGTTTTTCAGGAGGGAATATTTCTGATTCCATTTGTTTCTCATGATTGTTTTGTCCAGACATAAGTTTTCAAGCTCCTGTTTTTTTCTGGGTAGAATGGATTATATTTTTTGCCTCTCATGTTGTCAATAAGGCTGCCAAAAAAAACAGGCGGAATTCCTATGCATGTTGTAAGACCAATATTGGAATTTATTAATATTATAGTTTGCAGGAGAGAAACACTTTGATATGATAAAAAATTAACATGCTAAAAGTATTAATTGCAGATGACTCCGATGTTCTCCGGGCCCGGTTGATCAATCTCTTGTCTGATAATCCGTCCCTTGGAATTATTGGGGAAGCAAGAGATGGGATAGGCGCCATCGTTTTGATAGAAAAATATAGGCCTGACGTTGTTATTCTCGACATCCGCATGCCAAGGGAAAACGGATTTGATGTTCTCAAGCAAATTAAAGAGCACAAGCCGGCACCCATTGTCATTATGTTGACGAATTATCCCTACAAGCAGTATAGAGAGAGATGTCAGAGAGATGGTGCCGATTACTTTTTTGACAAAGCCACAGAATTTGAGAAAATCCCAATAGTCCTCGATGAAATCACGAATGCTTTGGGATAATAAAGAAACCACTTCAAAAATAAAATATCCCCCCTTATGCAATGACCAAAAAATGGACATAGAATAAAAAACGACGTAACAGCAATAATATCAGCATGATGAGGGAGATCATCTGTTTCGAGTGTTCAAAATATGGACACACCTTGAAGCCTTTCTGTGAATCTAACTTTCCTTAACTCATCTGTTATCAATGAATTACACAGTTTTTCAAACTTGGCAGCTTTTTTGCATATAAAACTGTCTCTAAGAAAAATGTTATAAAAATTGAAAAAGAAGGAGTTTAATTTAGGAGGAAATTATGTTAGGTGTGAATCATTCGGGGCTAAATATCAAAAACGAAATAAGCAAAGATCTTTATGAAAAGATAAAGTTTTTTAATCTTTTGCCGGATAACAGAGTCATTAAGCTGTCCACCATCACACGATTTATCACAGAATTTTCTGAAGACAATGGAGGCAAATATCTCGATTTCGTCTGATTAAAAGCTGACGATTTGCCTGTGCAGTTCATTTAATCCATATGATTGTACATTTTTAAGTATTTTCATCTTGTTGGTTCCAGGTTCTCCGATGATCACCGTGTACACACCTTTTTTAAAGACTTTTGGTCTGTATGAGTTGGTTTTTGCCCTGATTGTCAATAAAATCTCGTTGTGTGTTTCATCGATGACTTGAAAAACCGGATTTGTCATTCCTTCCACGACAAATTCGGGAAGATAGGCCACGGCTGTTCTCCCATAATTATCTTCTTGATTGAATTTGACTGGCCATCCTGGATAGGGTCGATGTACCGGATTTTCCGGATCTGCCCAACGGGGCCAGTTTTCAAGAGAAATTTCACGGGTTTTCCTATTGAATCTGGCAATGGCGTATCCGGGAGACATGTCATGCAGTCCGGCCGGATTTTTCCAAGAAATATGCGGGTTGGATACGGCATGTACAGTAATCTTGTTCCCAAATCCATCTTCATACTCTCCGGAATATCGAGGTGATCCCAAAAGCCTGTTCTTTCCCGGTGTATTCGGATACCAGCGCCTGGGCCAGAAATTGGCGATTGAAGGACTTGAGAGGGCATATCCGGAATCATTCCAATCGTCCACTCCGTATTGGATGGTGCTGCCCAGATGCTGATCTCCCGAGAGGTGGACTGCAAATCCCTTTCGAATAGTCTTTATAGCATTGTTTCTGCCTGATTGCGGCCAGCCGTTGGAATCCATATCAGCTACCGGATGGTCGTTTTCCGCGTATCCATCGATGGGAAGAACTTCAAGACTGGGAATGATGGAACCGCTTAAGGCTCCTTTGGGAAGTGTGGCGATATTTGAAAAAAGCGTCTGAGAAAGGAGGACTTTCATCCAGATGCCGCCGCTCCAATCCGCGGCCCATTCTTCGAGAAATTTCAGCTGCCGGTCTCCCAGCAGCTTGGCTTCGGGGACATTTGCGGACTCCTTGGCATTAAAGTTTGGATTTTGGGCCCATCCGTTCCGGACATGAGCCTCAGGAAGGACCTGTTTTGGGGCGGACTTAAACTTTCGATCCTCAATCACCGCAAAACTGATTCCCCCATAGAGGATGCTGCAGTAGTAGACACCAATTCCCTGTTGGACCGGTGTCGGATCAAAAGGCTTGGGCAGATGACTTGTCTGTGTCTGTTGAACCATGTTCACAAATTCCGGGGGAAGTTTATATCCACCGCTATCCTGCGCATTGGCTCCGGTGAGACCTTCGTCTGTGGCCTTCCCGTTTTCACCCCAAACGTTTCCATGGAAGACGTCATGGTCATCGGGGATAACTACGCTTGGAATATCTTTGGTTAAATCACGAAAGGCCCAGCACCACAGATACCATTTATAGAGATAATCAAGGTAAGGCTTGGAGAGATCGGCACCTGTCGGGTTGGCTCCTTCATACACCTGATCACCACTAAAGAACAGGAAATCGGATTTCTGAGCAGCCACATGTTGAACGATGTCAAGATGAGGGAACCAGACATCCGTATTCCAGTGGAATGTGCCTCTTTCCACTCCGGGTTTGGACACATTGTGATTGCCTGTGAATGCGGCCACGACCATCTCTTCCTTTTCAACGGGATCATGTCGGATGGTTCCTTCCCAACTGTATTCTTTCAAAATGTTCTGTGCAGTCTTGAGAGTGTAAACCACTCGATAATCGATATCCAGGCTTGAGTCCCAGTTGTTGATCTTAAATGGAGCCGTAAATCCCGGTTCATGGATGCGGGATGTGGAGATAGTCCGCCATTGTGTGTCTTTTTTTATCTGAAAATTGACATCTTTTGTGTCGTTTTTTCCAAGGGGCAAAAGCTGTGCCGTCAGATTGAGGACATTTTGACTGAGTGTGTATCCTGTACTTAATATGGGTCCGCAGTTCCTCTCCGGGAAAACATCAATTTTATTACCGGCAATAATCCAGTCTTGAAACCAAAATCCCGCCGTTTTTTCACCCGTTCCGGGGTGGGAGACAAGTGCGATGTTCCCTGTCAGGCGATGTTCATCGATTCCTTCATAAAAGAGCTGATTTATCTCTTTCTGATTGAGGGGATTCCGGCACAAGAGCGTAAGGGTGTATCCACCTTTTTCAAATTCCGCCGAAAGCTCCAGCACTACATTTTCTGGGAAAACTGAAGGCGTGTCTTGAATAACGATAAATTTATTTTCTTTGGTAAAATCTCTGAAAAACAGTTTCCCGTCGCCATTTATTCCGGCAAAAAGACCGGCCCCTTCACCTGAACTCGAGTGGATCAGGGCGGCGGCTCTGTAGTCTAGGCCGGCACCGGCTCCAATCAAAAAACCTGTAGCGGCGTCGGGAGAAGGGGGAGTGGAAGGATTCATCACTCCTGTAGTGACAGATGTCGTGAAATCTCCTATTCTCTCCGCAATCCGCCTGGTGAGAAGATGAACAGTCCTCATCGGTTTCCTCTCTCTGATTTCCAGGCATTCCAATTTTCCGTCTCTGATTTGCCAATCCTGAAGCCTGTTGGCCCAGTAGTCCGGACCGATCCATGTGCGCAGAGTGTCCTTGGGAAATTGACTTTGAAATCCAACTCTATCTTTACTTAAACGAGAGGTCTTTTCATTCTGACAATTGATTGCCGTTAAGGAGAGAGTCAGTAAAAGTAAAAATGGAAAATAGTGGAAGATTTTTTTCATGGGATAGCTCTTTATTTGGATAATCATCATTATACATAATGAGAAAGAGAAAGAGATGAAAAATAATAGAGATATTTTAGAGCCGGGAAAGGATTGTTGTTATTTTGAGAGTGGTTTCCAGAGAGGTAAAGTAAAAGTGACTGTAGTTCCCTTGCCTATTTTGCTGTCCACCCATATTTTTCCGTTCTGTTTCTCGACTATGTATTTGACAATAGTCAAACCGAGTCCGGTTCCTGTGGGTTGAGTATCTCCATGATTCGCTCTGTAGAATTTTTCAAAGATTTGCTTGGCTTGTTTTGGCGTTATCCCAATTCCGTTATCTTGAATGGAGACCTGAAAAAAACCATTTTGAACAACACCCTTAATCCAAATTTTATCCCTATCCGGGGAATACTTGATGGCATTATCGATGAGGTTTTTTAAGACCTGTTCTACCTTTTTTTTATCAGCATGGACATAAACCGGTTTTTGGGGAAGGTTAAGATCAAATGTATGCTGAGGAGATATGTTTCTAAAAAATGAAAGGACTTCTTTAATCAGCTCATCTCCTTGGCATTTGGCGATTTTAAATGTCAATCCCAACCCTGATTCAATGCGCGAGATATTGAGAAGGTCCTGTATCAAATCAGAAAGAACAAGAGACTGATTGTTGATATAAGTGAGATATTTCTCTCTCTCTTGTGTACTGAGGCCCTCCTTTTTGAGGAGGATTTCCGAAAAACCCTGAATGGAGGTCAGAGGTGTTCGGAGTTCATGTGCCGCTGTCGCTAAAAAATCTGTTTTCATCCGGTCCACTTCGCGTTCTTTTGTGACGTCAAAAAAGATCATCACAACACCGGATCTTTTATGATTTTTATCAAATATGACAGATGTGCTTGCGTGAAGCGTAAGGGGTTTCTTTGAGCCTTTTCCTGGTATTTCAAAATCAAAATTGTATCCGGCAGGTTTTTCTTCGATTGTCGTTCTAAACCGTTCTCTAAGCGACTTTTCCTTGATGGCCAAATCGATGGAACGGTTGATGACATTGCTGAATTGGATGCCCAAAAGTTCTTCTGCGGCATTATTCATCAAAATGATTCTGTTCTGGGTATCTGTGACGACCAGTCCGTTGGACACAGACTTGATGATGGCATCGATTCTGTCTTTGGCGGTTTCTGTGTTTTCTAAGGCTCGATGGAGTTTTTGGGTGCGTTCTGATACACGTTTTTTTAACGATTTCGAATATTCCTCCAGTTTTTGTTCGCTTTTTTTCAAAGATTCTTCGGCAAGGATGCGTTGAGTGATGTCCGTAGTGACGACAAGAACATGAGGTTTGCTGTCGAGTACGAGAATCTCTGCCGACAAGAGCCCATTCCGTAGATCTCCGGATTTTTTCCGGAAAGTGAACTCGAAATTCTTGAGAGTGCCTTTCTTTTGCAGTTCCTGGATGAATTTTTTTCTTTGTTCAGGGTATGCCCACACTTTAAGTTTTAGGATTGTCTGACCAACTGCGCTTTCTCTTTTGTGGCCGAAGAGATCAAAAAAACTTTTGCTTGTATCTAAAATACGTCCTTCATCGATGGTCGAAATGGTGATAGCGCCCGGGCTTGAACGAAAGGCTGCAGAGAATTTTGCTTCGGATTCTTTTAGTTTATGTGTACGTTCAACGACGAGTTCTTCCAACAAATCCTTTTCCTTGCTCAACAGTTGTTCCGAATGTCGGATGCGCAGCATGGCTTTGACTTGGGCTGCGAGTTCTCCTTCGTCAATAGGTTTGATGAGAGAGGCATCGGCTCCGGTCTCCAATCCTCGAATGCGGCTTTCCGCATCCGTTCTCACGGCCGTGATAAGGATAATGGGGATCCGCCAGGTTTTTCTATTTTGTTTCAATTTTTTGCAGACTTCAAAGCCATCCATCTTTGGCATCTGGATATCGAGCAGGATCGTGTCAGGATTTTCTTTAAGTGTTAACCTGATCCCCTCTTCACCCGACAGGGCAGTAAGAATGGTTAAGTCAGGAATGACAGTCCTTAATAGAGCGCTTAAACTGATCAGATTATCCTTTAAGTCGTCTATGATCAGTACTTTTGGCATGTTTACTGTCCTTTGTTTGTAGTTGACGAGTGTTGAAGAAGTTTTTCGATTTTTTCTAAAATTTGAGCGGGATCAAACGGTTTGGCGATGTAGTCATCACATCCCGCTCTTAAAATATCCTCCCGATCGCCCTTCATGGCATGGGCGGTTACAGCCACCACGGGAATATCTTTTGTTTGAGGGAGTTCTCTAATTTTTGCGATAACAGAGTATCCATCTTTTTTTGGGAGTGAAATGTCGAGGAGTACGAGGTCGGGATTCTCTTTTTGTATGAGTTCGACGGCTTTTTTCCCGTCGATGGCTTCGATGATTGTGTAGGTGTTTCCCAGGACAGCACGGAGTGTGGCCATGTTATCAGGATTGTCTTCGGCCACCAAAACAATGGACTTGCCTCTTTTCCTCTGTTTTTTTGAGATTCTTTCCCTGCTTTTTTCTTCTGGTTTTGCGGTTGTTGAGAGTACATCGTTTGATACGAATCCAAGCATGGTATATATTCCATCCAGTAATTCTGTTCTGTTGATATCCCCTTTTCTTATCATATGCTGGATGTTATTGGATTTAAGTTTCTTGCGATCACCGGTGGTCAGACTCTTGGCTGAAAGGATGAGCACGGGAATGTTTTTGGTGGATTTGTCTTTACGGATTTTTTCCAGGACTTCAAATCCGTCGATCTTTGGCATCATTAGATCCAAAATAATCCCATCCGGGATGGTGTGTTGGAGATAATCATAGGCCTCCTGTCCATTTTTAGCCAGATCGACAAAAAATCCTTCTGATTCCAGAAGATTTTTGATCTGCATGCGGGCAATGGGATCATTTTCGATGATGAGTATTTTTGTTTCGCTCCTGCTCTTCGGGATGTCTAAAGCATCTTGAACCTTCGTTGTGGGGGGTGTTTCCGGGATGATTTCAACATTGCTAGGAAATTTGTATTGAATAGGAAGAACCACGGAAAATGTCGAACCCTTACCCAGTGAACTCTGTACGGTTATATCTCCTCCCAGAATTTTTACGGTTTTTTTGGCAATCGCCAATCCTAATCCTGTCCCCCCGAACTCCCTGGTTGGGGATCCATCCACCTGACGGAATTCCTCAAATATTCGTGGAAGTTCTTTTTCCGGGATTCCGATTCCTGTATCCTGGACATCGATAAACGTGTTTATTTTGTCATATGTGACTGAAATGGAGATTTTTCCTTCAGATGTAAATTTTACGGCGTTGCTTATTAAATTTTGAAAAATCAGATAGACCTTTGTTTTGTCGCTTTGAATTTGAGGGAGATTGTCTAAAGATTTAACAAAGAGTTTTATGTTTTTTTCTTCGGCTAAAGGTTTAACTTGCTCTAAAATAGTTTTGATAACAGTATCGATGGAAAATACATTTAAACTGACATCCAGTTGGCCTGATTCAATTTTAGAGAGATCGAGAATATCATTGATCATATCCAAAAGCTGCCGTCCGTTTCGCTCTATGATATCGATGTAATTTTTTTCTTCCGAGGAAAGCTTCTTTTTAGCCTTTAAACTCAAAACCCGGGAGAGGGCCAAGACAGAATTGAGTGGAGTCCGGAGCTCATGGCTCATGTTGGAGAGAAATTCGCTCTTGAGACGGTTTGCTTCTTCGACTTGTGTTCTCTGTAAATCCAACTCGATGTTTTGTTCCTGTATCTCTTCAGATGTAGTCTGGAGTTCCTCAGCTTGGGATTCCAATTCCTCAGTTTTGGCTTGGAGGTCGGTGGCAAGTTCAGTCAATTTTTCTGTAGATAAAATATTGGAAAATGCGCTATTGAGGGAAAGTTGTGTGAGACTGAGGATTTCAAAAGTCTCTTTTGTAAATTTTTTAATGCTGGCCAGAGAGATAAGAAATATCACCTTTTCTTTAATGATAATGGGTATAGTGATCATTTCTCTGGGACTAATCTCTCCTGTGAATGTTTTTAGTTTGAATTTAGTGTCCTGAGGGATATTTTTGAGAAAAGAAATCTTTTTTTTCGAAAGAGATATTCCAAATTCACCCTCAAACTTTTCGGAATCAAAGGGAGTCAGAAGTTCAGTATTAACACCCAAGGAAAAAAGAGGATCGATCTGCTTGCCGTTCTCGCTGAGTCTATAGATAGTGCCCATATTGGATTGAGTGGTTTCCATAAGTTCCTCAAGAAGGGCTTTGGAGAAGGGGATTAGCTCAGTTTCGGCGATCAACTTCTCATTGATGATGCGGGTGCCTTCTGTAATGGTCATTTGTGAGGAGATGGAATTTGTCATATTGTTTATGGTTTGAGAAAGAAATCCGATTTCGTCCTTCGATTCAATTGCATTTTTGACTGTCAGATCTCCATCAGAGATTCTTTTTGCGGTTTCTGTAATGGATAAAATTGGGCGGGCAATAAGCTGCCCCAAAATATTGGCTGCGATGTAGACGAGAAACATTGAGATAAAGACTATAATGATGATGTTTCTGAACATCTCCCGGATCGGCCTATTGAGTTCGGCATAATCCTGTTTGGAGACAAATCCCCATTGAGTTTCCGGGATAAAAGTGTAGGCCGCGAGGACTTTTTTTCCAATGTAATCTGTAGTTACTGTGTTCCCTGTGTTCCCCAATGCGGCTTGTTTGGCGGGTTCAGCAGTAATTTGAAGCTTAAGGGGAGCCCTCTCAAAAAATCTCAATTCATTGAGGGCATAGACATCTTTGTTCACAATAAGTGTTTCACCCGTCTCTCCCAACCCGACCCGGCTGAGCAGCAGATCATAGAGCGAATGCTCCAGATCTACGAGGGCAACGAGGACACCAATAATCTCTTTACTTCGATCAGAACTGAATATTGGAATGGAAAATGACATAGTCGGAACATTGGTTACTTTGGATATATATATGTCTTTGATATGTATTGTTCCGGTCTCTTTTGGTAGGAGAAAATATTCATCATCGGATTTATCCATTCCTTCCGATGTAATAATAGTGGAAATTCTGATTGTTCCCGATGTGTCGAGAATAAATAACTCAGTGTAATCCTGGTAATTTTTGATGAGACGGGACATCAGCTCTCTAGCTATGGTGACTGACTCTGTATCTTGGGCGAATTGGGTGTTTTGTTTGATGGCTTTTGCAGCCCTTCTGATTTCGTAATCTTGGGATGAAATTAAAATGTCGCCCTCTCGTTCCTTGATCCAAGTTTTAAGCTTGTTGACTTTAAGGTCCCTGATGGCGGAGAGTTTTTCAAATGACCTCAGCTTGATGACATCTGCCCTCTGGATGTAAATAATAGTCGCAAAAATGATGAGCGGTAGGATAGAGACCAGAAGAAACCAGAGAGTCAAGCGAGTTTTGATGCTTTTGAACAGAAACCTTATGTTCATCTCTTTCTCCTTGTTGTCAAACTATTCATTTCTTTCTCGTCTATGAAACATTTTATAGCTTCTGGTAAATGTGAAAAGATTCTTTGACAAGTTTGAATTGGCTTCTGTAGGAACCGATAGGCATTTCCGCCTGGCCTAAAAAGAGATATCCTCCAGGGTTCAGAGCATGAAATAATTTTTGAAAAATGATTTTTTGTGCGTCCAGATTAAAGTAAATTAAAACGTTCCTGCATAGGATCAAATCAAAGCTGCCGTAGATACTTTTCGGAGGAGAAAAATTTTGTTTGTCAAGGAGGTCAAAATAGGAAAAACTCACCATTTTTCTTATTTCGGGGATGAGTTCAAAATTGCCGTTTTTTTCTTCAAAATATTTGCGTAGTAATCCATATTTGACCGTTTTAATGCTGTCAATGGAAAAGTGTGCCTGTTGGGCTCTTTTTAGGGTTTTTTTATCAATGTCGGTGGCGAAAATATTGACCTCTATCCTCGAATTTTCCTTTTTAATTATCTCATTCATTAAAATAGCCGTAGAATAGGCTTCTTCTCCAAAAGCACATCCTGCCGACCATATCCGTATGGAATTTATATTTTCTGTTGTTTTTTGGTGGATCAAATGTGGAGCGAGTACGTCTTCAAAATATTCAAAGACTAATGTGTCACGGAAAAACCGGCTGACATTTATGGTTAAAACATCCAAAAGAAAATCAAGTTCCTTTGGACTCTTCTTAATCAACGCAAAATAATTCTCAAAGTCCAAACTTTTCGTCGCAAAAACTCTTTTGTTGATTCTCCTCCCGACCATTTGTGGATTGTAGTCGGAAAAATCGACACCGTGAGATTTTTTTAAAAATTCGAGAATGTGTTCTTGATACAGGTTCATAATTTAAATAGAACCAACCTTTCGCGACTAACTATATAAAAATTATCGTCACAATTTCCTGTTTTGTCAACAAAAATAAGAATCCCTGCTTGGACTATAGAGGGAAAGTAAAATAGACGGTTGTTCCCTTTTTGATTTCGCTTTCCATCCAGATTGCTCCTCCATGGGCTTCAATAATGTACTTTGCG
This sequence comes from uncultured Eubacteriales bacterium, assembly GCA_964516025.1. Classification (GTDB taxonomy): domain Bacteria; phylum Acidobacteriota; class Aminicenantia; order Aminicenantales; family Aminicenantaceae; genus JAUWVG01. Next base: position 10,141 of record CAZEWV010000008.1, on the reverse strand, counting down.
ATGCTTAATCCAAGACCGGAGCCTTCAAGAGTTGTGTTGGACGAATCGACTTTGTAGAATCTATCGAAGACTTTCTTTTTGTGTTCAGGAGACAAGCCGATGCCCTGGTCTTTTATTAATAGCTCAAACATGTCGTCTTTCTTTTCTCCTTTCACATAAATTAATCTATCATTGGGAGAGAATTTAACGGCATTGTTTAAAAGATTGTTGACAACCTGTTTCATTTTTCTTTGATCGATGCTCACAGAGATAGATGTTTTTGGAAGCGTGACTTTAAATTTCCACGTGGGATTTTGATCTTGGAAATTTGAGATGAGTTTGGAAAAATAATCCACGGCATCGGTTTTAACTTTGTTGAGAATGAATGTTTTGCCTGAATCGATACGGGCAATATCGAAGAGATCATTGATAAATGCGGTCAAATTGACAGATTGTTGGTTGATGTATGTGAGAAATTTTTCTCTTTCCTTTTTGCTTGTGTGATGGCCGGACATTAGAATTTCTGAGAAGCCACGAATGGAAGTCAAAGGAGTTCGGAGCTCATGAGCGGCAGCAGTGATAAACTCTGTTTTCATCCTGTCGACCTCTCGCTCGTAAGTGACGTCGTGCATGAGGGTTACAATCCCAACTTTATTTCCAGCTTTGTCTTTAAAAGCCGAGGTTCTGGCTCGGATTAACCTAGGAAGAAGGATATCTTCGCCGGGCAGTTCAAAGTCGAATTCATATCCGGTGTCACTCTTTTCGAGGGTGCTCTTAATTTTATCTTTTAATTGACTATCTCGTATAACAAAATCGATAGTTCGATTGATTGCGTCGCTGAGATGAACTCCTGTGAGATCTTCGGCAGCTCTGTTCATCAGCACGATGTTGTTGTGTGTGTCTGTCACGATAATGCCATCTCCCACAGATTTTAGGATTGCGTCGATCTTATCTCTGTTCCCTTCTGCATCCTGTAGAGCGTGGTGGAGATCTTGAGTACGCTCTGAGATCAAACGTTCCAGATTTTCAGAATAGTTCGCAATCTTTTTTTCCATCTTTTTGCGTTCTGAAATATCTCGTGCAATTCCCAGGACTAGAGTTTTTCCGTCGATCTTGACGGGGATCGTACGGATTTCTACATTTACATTGGACCCGTTCTTTTGTCTCAATGTGAATTCATCGGGGCCGGTTCCCTTCCCCTGCAGGTTTTTTGTGAGATTTAATGCGGCTTTGGGGATTTGATCTCGAGGAAGAAGCTTTAATCTTAAAAAATTCTTTCCCAACAATTCCTCCTTTTTGTACCCTGTGAGCTTTTCCGCCATCAAATTTCCATCAATAAATGTCCCTTTGAGATCGTTCAGATAGAGGGCATCCGGTGCCTGATCAAAGAGAATTTTCAATCGTTCTGTGACGTTTTTGCGTTCGGTAGTATCTCTGATTATGAAAAGAAATCCGGAAATTATTTTGTCTGTCTTTAAAATGGAAATAAAAACTTTACCCGTTCGGATTGATTTATTTTTGTTGATCCAGGTGAATTCATAGATTTTTGGAGATTTTCCTGTCAGGAAAGAGCTGAAAAGCTTGATGTATTGAGGGATGTCTTTTTTCCGGAATAATGGAACTTTAGTAAAGTGTTTTTGGAGAATATCTTTTTCTGCATAACCCGTCGTGCGGTAAACAGAGGGATTGCATGATGTGACTATTCCTTTGAGATTCAGTGTGATGATACCGTCCGGAGCCAATTCAAGAATGGATTTTAATTGTTCTTCAGATTTTTCAACTTCATTCACTCGCTTCCGGAGGCTGTTTAACTCTTGGATGAGATGTTCTTGAGAACGATTTTCGTTTTTCATGATTTGCTGAATGACTAGAATAGGTTGAATTGATCATTGGCAAGGTGTTTGTTCTCGCTTAAATCTCTTTCACTCCACATGAAATCAGATTTTTCAGTTTCACTCATGGTGGAGATTTCATCTTTAATCCCTTTAATTTCCTGGATGTTGTCCAGGAAAATGTCGACAATATCCGGATCAAAGTGTTCTCCCCGTTCTTTTTTTATGATGTCACAGACTACATCCATGGGGTAGGGGTCCTTGTAGGGACGTTTTGATGTCAGCGCATCGAAGACATCCAATAATCCCACAATTCTTCCCGCTAGAGGAATACCTTTTCCTGAAAGTCCCTCTGGATATCCAAAGCCGTTCCATTTTTCATGGTGAGAGAGGGCAATCTTGTAGGCGATTTGTATGATTTCGGCCTTGGAATCAGCAAGAATTTTGGCTCCAATGGTGGTGTGTGTTTCAATGCATTTAAATTCTTCTTGATTGAGCTTTCCGGGTTTCAGAAGGATTTTGTCTGGGATTCCCACTTTTCCCACATCGTGCATCGGAGTGGCATAAAAGATATTTTTGACATCTCTATCAGTCAGGCCTGCTTTTTGAGCCAATAGAAAGCTGTAACGGCTGAGCCGCATAATATGCTCACCTGTATTTTCCTCTCGGAATTCAGTCGCCAGTACAAGACGGTGTATCGTGTCTATATAAGCTTCTCGGATCTCTTTATTTCTCTCTTTCAATTCAATGTTGGCATCATTGAGAGCATCTGCATACTTTAATAGCTGTTTGTGTGAATCTTCCAGCTCTTTTCGTTTCTCCTTTTCAGATTTGTATACATAAGAGAGATCTTTGGCATATTTTTTCAGTTGAATGAGATTTAATGCCTTATCTGTTTTTGTGGATTTATCCAATGATCTCCTCCATTTTTTTGATGAGATCAAGCGGGCTGAAAGGTTTGGTGAAATATCCATCCGCACCTGCTTCGAAACCCTTATCAAAATCGGTTGATTGTCCCTTTGCTGTCAGCATGATGATTTTGACAGACTTAGTGTCCGGATTCCGTTTGAGGATTCTTGTGGCTTCAAGACCGTCCAGTTCTCCCGGCATCATGATATCCATGATGACCACATTAGGTTTAAAAGCTTTGACAATATCGATGGCGTCCCTGCCATTTTTTGCTTGAAAGATCTGGTATCCACTCGACCTGAGTGTGATCTCAACCAGTTCTCTGACTTCCCTTTGATCATCGACGATAAGAATTTTTTTCATGATAAGTAATCCCATCCGATGATTTGACTCTTATGCATTATTCTTGGATTGTTTTGGCTATATGATTAATGATTTCAGGAATTTTCTTAAACTCTGCAGATTTGTCGAGAAAATAGTCTGCTCCGGATTTTAAACATTTTGTTCGGTACTGTGAATATGGGTAGTTGGTGAACATAATGACCTTTATATCGGGATCAATACGTTTAATTTCCTGGAGCACATCAATGCCGTTTCCTCCGGGCATACGTATATCTAAAATTACAGCATGGGGTTTATTCTGTTTAATGAATTTGAGAGCCTCTACTCCATTTAATGCCTGTCCCACAATTTGAATCCCCTTTTGATCCTCGATCATTAACCTCAAACGTTCCTGCACAATCGCCGAGTCATCAACAATTAATACTTTCATCGTTCCAAGACCTCCTCGATTTTGTTGATCAAGTCGAGCGGACTGAAAGGCTTGACAAAATAGTCTTCTATATTCAACTTGGCTCCTTTTTCCTTGTCTGTATCTTGGCCTTTCGCTGTGAGCATGATAATTTTGCATGTCTTTGTTTGAGGATCACTTTTGATTCTTCGTGTGGCTTCCAAACCATCAATTTCACCTGGCATCATGATATCCATGATCACAAGATCCGGTTTTTCTTTTTTTGCAATGCAAATCGCATCAAGACCGTTCGCGGCTTGAAGAATTTTATAATTTCCAAATCGTAGAGTCACTTTCATCAATTCTCTCAATTCAACCTGATCATCGACGATAAGTATCTTTTTCATTTTTTCCTTCTTATTATGATGTTTTTTTGATCGATGCTTTCTAAACAGCTAAAATATAATATAATTATTTGGCTTTGAATATCAGTATTTATCTGATTTTTTTGTAAGGATTTGTCTGAAAGTTTTGTAGGAGTATGACTGACAAGATAGGTGAATTGGAAGAAGCAGGCTAGTCGATGAGCTTGTTCCTTATAGCATAATGAATAATTTCGGCATTGTTATTCAACTCCATTTTTTCGAGAATTCGAGTCCGGTATGTGCTTACTGTTTTTATGCTTAAGAACAATTCTACACCGATTTCTTTGACCGAATCTCCTTTTGCCAATAACCGCATAACCTGAAATTCTCTGTCAGATAGAGATTCATGCAGTGGTTTCTCATAGTCTTTGTCAAAATCGTAGGCTAATTTTTCTGCTAGAGAAGGAGTGATGTATTTCCTGCCGGAGGCAATTCTTTGTATGGCTTGGATGAGTTCCTGTGGAGCGCTTTCTTTTGTCAAATATCCGGAGGCTCCAGCTTTGAGGGCTCGGATAGCATACTGTTCTTCGGGATACATGCTCAAGATCAGGATGGATATCTCCGGCTTTTCGCTCTTTATCTGTTTAAGGATCTCAAGGCCATTCTGGCCGGGCATGGAAATATCGAGGAGGATAATATCGAATCGACTTTGATGAATTTTTTCCAGCACTTCCTGCCCATTGCTTGCTTCTGCGATGGCTACGGAATCATCCAGTTCCGCAAGAATCTGCTTCAGCCCCTCGCGCACGACGGCATGGTCATCGGCTATGAGGATTGATAACATAACTTATGCAAAAAATATATATTGCAAATCCCCTCCTGTCAACCTAAAAGGGGTCAAGTCTCGACATTCGACATTTTGGTTAATACTTCTTTTTCAAATCTATTCAACATTTTTTTTAGTTCGGAATTAGTCTTTGTAGCTTGGATAAATCTACAAACTGACTTAGAGACCGCTGAATAATCCTTTCCTGTAATGATCCCTATCTCTCGTAAGCTCAAATTAGTATACTTTTTTAATCCATAGAGATAGAGTTTGCGGAAATTATTAGAAT
>CAZEWV010000008.1:0-5111 GCA_964516025.1 uncultured Eubacteriales bacterium | reverse complement strand
AAATTAGTATACTTTTTTAATCCATAGAGATAGAGTTTGCGGAAATTATTAGAATGTTTTTTTTCGATCAGTTTTTTTTCGTCTATGCCTAAAGCCAACAAAACTAAATTTTTCAATACAGAAGCAGATATGTTTTGTCTGCAAATGTGTTTTAAATCAGGTATTTCCCGGATATCTTCTTCTGTTTTCTGTGTTATGATCATTTGAAATATTTTTTCTCTAAACTTTTCCCCTCCTAGTATTGAATATTTCCCTTTCATCTCTTCCTTCGTTATTCTTTTTTTACTTTCCATTTTGTTATAGACAAAAAATTTGTATGGATTTCTTTCTCTTGAAAACATGTTTAATATATCGTCACTATAGATCCAGGAAAAAGAGTTTGAATTTTTCACGTAGTATGAAAAGCTGCTCCATTTGTAATCTTCCGGCCTTTCGACAATCTTAGCTCGTACAGGATTAAGATGAATATAAGTGCATACAGTCAGCATATAAACCTCCTTTTCGACTAGAATAGACTTGAATCGGCCTTGGAAAACCGATCCAATTTTTTGATATTTTGCTTTATACCAATTTGTATAGTTTGTATTAATAAGATGCATAGGCTTTGAAATACTCCCTAATGGGGTTTCCATTAAAAAATGATAATGGTTATTCATCAATACAAAGCTGTGAATTTTCAAACAGTATTTAATGACTGCTTCTTCAGTCTTTTTAATAAATGTAGTTTTATCAAAATCGTTGTGAAAAATGATTTCACGATTTTCTCCCCTTGATATGACATGATATAAGGCTCCTGGATACTCTATTCGTAATTGTCTTGCCATAATATTGCCTTATTTTCTAAAGAACGTATAATTCGTTCTTTTTTTCTCATATGAGTATTTATTGAATGTTAAATGTTAAGACGCGACCCCTTAATTGACAATCATCAACGCGAATATTATGTTTATTAATGGAAGATTGTGAGGGAAAGGCCGATGGACGATAAAACCACTCTCGAAAATAAGTTCACTAAAGCATTAAACCAACTCAAGGAATCAGAAGAGCTATACAAGGAGCTTGTGGAAAAAGCGGGGATTGGAATACTCATCGATGATAGAGAAGGTCACATCCAATTTGCGAATGAAAGAGCGGCGGAGATCTATGGGTATTCGTTTAATGAGCTAAAAAAACAAACCCTTCAATCTCTAGTTCATCCTGATGATAGGAAAAGAGTTGAGGCGAATCATCGGGCCCGAATCTCTGGAAGACCGGTTCCTCAAACATACGAATTTAGGGGAATCAAGAGGGATGGTACGGAGAGAAACATAGAGCTTAATGCCTCTCCAAAAAAAGAAGGAAAAAAAATCGTTGGAACTCGAATTTATATAAAAGATATAACCGAGCGAAAAAAAGCGGAAGACAAGCTTCGATTCTCGAATGCAGCATTTCAATCTATTCAGGAGAGTATCATCGCCACTGATCTTGAGTTCACCATCACCTATTGGAATGAAGCGAGTGAAAGAATTTATGGCATTAAGGCGTCAGAAGCTTTAGGGAATAAATTTACAGATATTCTAGAAATTACAGAAACATATGCAGGTGAATCAGAGGAGAGAATTAAAACCCTGGAAGCCGAGGGATGCTTTCAAGAGGAACAGCTCCATAAAACAAAACAAAGCATTGTTTGGGTGAATGTGAGTTATCAAGAGATTCTAGGTGAGGGAAAGCGCACGGGATGGGTTGTACTGGCGACAGATATTTCAAGACGAAAAATAACGGAAAAAAACCTGCGTGAAAATGAAGAATTCCTAATCAGCATCCTTGAATCAATGGATGATGGTGTTATGGCCCTCAACCGTGACTTCCAGTATACTTATTGGAATAATGGAATGGAACAAATTTCAAAAACTTCACGGGATGAACTCCTCTATTCTGAAAAACTTCCCTGGGAATTGTTCCCTTTTTTAGCCGAAACCGGTGTCGACAATATGATGAAGGCAGCGATGAAAGGAGAGACCGTCCAGAAGGTAGAACTCCCTTATCGACTCAAAGATGGGACAAAGGGAATTACCTCAGAGATGTTTCTTCCATTAAAGAGTGCTAGTGGTCAAATCCGAGGTGTTATTGGAGTTGTCAAAGACACCACAGAACGCATAAAGGTCGAGCTCGCCCTAAAAAAATCTGAAAAAAATCTACGGAATCTTGCCAGGCATATGGAGTTAGTCCGCGAGAATGAGCGGACAAGTATAGCACGGGAAATCCATGATGAGTTGGGACAGTCGTTAACAGCGCTCAAAATGGATATTTATTGGCTTCAGAAAAAATTTGCCCATACTGACAACGAACTCAAGAAAAAAACGGACTCTATGATTGGACTCACCGACCAGACGATCCAAACAGTCAAGAAGATTAGCTCGGAACTCAGGCCAGGTTTACTCGACGACTTAGGGCTCATTCCAGCTATCGAGTGGCAGGCCGAAGAATTCCAAAAGCGGTTTGGGATAAAATGTGATTTACAAATCGAATCAGAGGACATCCCCATTGATTTACAGGGCTCCACGGCACTTTTTCGCATCTTTCAGGAAACTTTGACCAATGTGGCACGCCACTCTCAAGCGACGAAATTGAAGGTGAGTCTAGTAGAAAAAAATGGCCAAATTGAGATGACTATTAAAGACAATGGGATCGGAATCAATGCCGATCAAATCAGTAATCCCAAGTCGTTTGGACTCATGGGCATCAAAGAGCGTATTCTTGCTCTGGGTGGAGAAAGTCTTATTCAAGGAACCAAGGATAAGGGAACCATAGTGACAGTCCATATTCCTATTGTCAAAAAAGAGAAATAGAGTTCAAATGCTACCTTTAAAAGACATAATTCACAGAAAGTATCCACCTTCGATTCTTCTTGTTCAAATTTCTCCATCGGCTCCAAACAGTGTGGAGATTCCAAAATGTTTGATTTTGTCACCCTTAGCTGATAAATATGTGGGAAAAATGGCAGTATAAATAAGAACAACAATCGCAAAAATAATAACTTTTTTCACTATATGGATTGGCTTAGTAAATAACAAAGATATTCATTTCCGCCACCGACCAGAGCGAACCCTTATCGTTCCCAATGTGGATGATTTTAACGTATTTAATCCTGTCTCCCTCGACATAGACATTCTGAACAGGTTCTAAAGGATTATCGATCCAATCCTTGGTAAATTCTCCGGCCGAGTAAGGACGTGGAATGTTTGTCCACTCCATTCCATCGGAAGATATTTCCGCGCGCAGGTTCAATGCGTAATCGGCGTTGAAATTGCCGAGGAGAAGAGAGATTCTGGCGGTATTAATAGGTTTCTCGAATTCGATAAGAATAAAATCTCCTGTCTTTTTTGGTCCCTCTGTGTTCCATCTTGTCTCGAGATCTTTATCCTTGAGAAAAGATATTGTTTCGGTCCCGCTACTGGCGACGGCTGTCCATTCTGCTGGATTAAGTTTGGAGAAGAGAGCGGAATTGGGGATAACTCCTTTGTTATTTTCATCTATCACTTGATAAATACGATCTTCACCAAAAAAATCTGAGAGGGCATTGAGTTTTTTAAATTCATAACGAAATGTTTCAACGAGTTGTAAATCATCGCTAAAATTCTTCTCGATTCTCTCCACCCGGGCTGATGCTATTTTTTTCTCCCAGAGTGTAGGATGGTAGATGACATAATCGACTCCTATAGATTTTAAAATATCCACACTTGGCCATGAAGGAAAACCTTTGAACATTCTCCGCATGTAATTTGTGACGGGTGGAACAAATCCACTGTAGCCATTGATGATCTTTTTTTTGTGAAAGAGAGAAAAATAGAGATAATTTGCTTCCATGGGAGTTTCATTAAAGATAGGGAGACTGGCAATGACAACATCGCCCGGAACATCTTTTATCCAAATATATGCTGGAGGAATATCCTCCTTGACTGGGACTTTTTTCATTTGCTGGGGTATTGAGAGATATTCGAGATTTAAAAAAATAAGCAAACCTACTGCCGCTATCACCTTGACCTTTTTTCTCTCCCATTTCTCAAAAAAATATTTTAGGCCGTAGGCTGCCAAAACGGCGATACAGAAGATGACAAACACACCATAACGTGATGGAACCCGGATCCCTTTAAATCCGGGAACATAATTAAAAAATAGTTTAAAAGGAAGGGGCACAACACCGGTGGATTTGCCTAGGAATGTGAACTGACTTCCAAAGGAGAGGAGAAGTGTCCAGATTCCGATGACAACATACATGATAAGGAAGGTTTTTTCCTTTGACTCTTTATAGCGTTCTTTATTCAAGAATATTCCCATGGACCACAGGCAGTAGCCTATACTAGGCAAAAGGAGGATAAGAACCTGTTTTGTCAGGTTAGTCAGCTTGATAGTCAAAATCCCTAAGTTCAGTGTGATACCACCTGTCAAAACTGTGATGAGGATGGCGGTCAAATTACAGATGAGAAAAATAAGGAACGCTAACTTTATGGCTTTTGGAGGAGATGAGAAAATTTGTCTTTTTTTGTAAAGAAAAAAAGAAGCAAAAAAAAGAGCTGCGATCCCTGGAAACAGATAATGTTCATGGCGGCCTAGAGGAGTTAAAATCTTAGAAAAAAAAATATTTGTGAAATCTACAGCCAAATAGTTTACAAGATCCGCTCCTTTTTGGAGGCCTCTGTCAAATTCAAATGTTTTCATAAAGGATAGATAAGGCAGCGAAAATAGAGCTAAAATAATACTAGAAAAAACAAGTGGAATACCCAGCCTCAGCACAAATGCAATACTCAGCTTTTTTCTGTTAAGAATAAGGACCATGGGCAGTAGAATAAAAAGTATTGAAACGAAAAAAAGTCCATAGTAGATACAGGCCAGGCTTTGAAGAGTAAAAAATGCAGCAAAGTAAATAGAATTTTTGAGATTGTCTTCTTCTAGATACTTGTGCAGGTAAAGAAAAGCCAGAGGGATCAATCCGGTGCTAAGGAGCTGGAGGTGTGTGATCTGATTGATTTGATAGGTGTTGAAGGCAAAAATAATTCCGCATGCGATCCCGATTAAATCATTCTTAGTCAAATGTCGTGTCAAGAGAAACATGCCGTAGGCATTGAGAAAAA
>CAZEWV010000007.1:0-25117 GCA_964516025.1 uncultured Eubacteriales bacterium | reverse complement strand
TTTGTCCCGGAATTCTCTAATTCCGCGGGTTGTTGATCCAGTCTTTTACTCCAGCTCAGGAACCTGGCTACTCGAACCAGAAGCCATCTCAGGATACATAAAAGCTTTCGCCGGACAAATAACAGTCCTCACACCAAACGCTCAAGAGGCCGCCCTCATCACAGGATTCCAAGTTAAAACTCTTAGAGAGATGAAAATAGCCGCCATGAAAATATTCAAACTTTGTTTGGCTCCATGTTTGATTACAGGAGGCCATCTGGAAAAAGAAACAACAGATGTTTTGTATGATGGGAAAAACCATCATGTCTTCGAGCAAAAAAAAATCGATGCCGAAGTGCACGGCACAGGATGCTTCCTTTCATCGGCTCTTCTCGCGTATTTAAGCAGAGGAGAAGCTTTAAAGAAAGCCTGCCATTTGGCTATAAATAAAACTCATGCGCATATCGAACGTTCTGTCCGGATCGGTCATGGACAGAACCTTTTTTCCTTCCCTAAATAATATTTCTAACTGGTACTTCTCCCGATTAGTCGATGCAGTTTATGCAAAGGATTCGAGGATTCAAGAGTTTAAGGATTCAAAATTATTTAATCTCAATTGGTTTCAGAGTCCAAATTCCTTGGGAATTTGATTCGATATCCTGAAGAGAAAACAACATTGGATGATACAGTCCTTCAAGCCACAAAGAGATCTGATCATCGTAATGCCTGCTGAGAAAATGTCCACTCTGGCCAGAAGTTAAAACGCAGACAGAATTTGTAAAATCCGACAAATCCACTATCATCCGGTACGACGCCCCATGTGTTGTCTTATAATTTTCAGAAAAAGTGGCCTTAACCGTAAAGCGATCGCCAGTGACCGGGAACGTCCCTGAATTAAAAAACTTAAAGAGAGGAACCTGACCAAGGACATGCTGAAATTTCAGAGAATGCATGTGCTCCCAATTCAACTTATTTTGAGATCCCTTCTCTCCTGTCATTAAATCGTAAGCTTTCTTCATACTTCGATCGATTATGTCTTCCCAAGTTTCGATCTCTTTTGTGTTCCTATCGTCCCACCATGAAGATTCAGGAGAAGACATGAGGCGGAGCAGGCCTGCCCGTTTACGCCTATTTCTTAGATTAAAACTTTCATAATCTTCTCCAAGTTCATCCGAAAAAACTTCTTGTGATAAAACCTCAAGAAAAACATTGAATAATGCGGGTTCTTTTCCTCCTCCCATCTGCAGATCCCAATTTTTCAACAAGCTTAATCCCTGTTGAGAACTCTCCTCCGTACTCTCGATATCCCAAAGAAATGGCAGAAAAAGTTCCGCTTTTTTATTAAAAATGTCGTTCTGTATTTTCATAAACGATTCAACACTATGCGATTCTCTCTGTCCGAGAAGTTCTTTAATCCTATTTGCCCTAAAAGGAGCATCCCAGTCCACACTGATATAAAAAGGATAATCTTTAGGTACAATACTTTGGTTGGCCGTCACAATGGATTGCTCTTGAGGATTATATACGTTGGGTTTATTCTCTTCCGAAAGGAAGCCCTGCCATTGCCCTTCCTCCTTCCAAGCAGGATAGGGAAAAAGAGCGGACTCCTTCAATCGTACAGGAATCTTACCGCTCAGGTAATATCCAATATTTCCCTCCCTGTCGCCATACACAAAATTTTGAGATGGAGCATCCATGATTTTGAGAGCATCTGAAAAATCCTCCCAAGACTTTGCTTTATTGATCAAATAAAATGCTTCAGCGGCTTGTCCTCCTTCATGGATGACCCACTTAAGAGAAAGAGGTACATCGCTCTTTAGAATAAGAGGAGCTAAAATCGGACCGCGGGACGTCCACGACACTTCAAACCGGATAGGACGCTTTTTACCTTTTATCCTAATTTGTTCTTCCTTTTTCATAAGTGGCTTCCAGCCATCCTTTTCGAGATACATGTCTTCGGTATCGTTCAACCTCTCTATAAAAAGATCTTGTACATCAGCAGCAGAATTAGTCATTCCCCACGCAATGGAGTCATTATGTCCAATGATGACAAAGGGAATACCAGGCAGAGAAACACCTATCGCATTGAATGTCGGACTCTTCAGATGGATCTCAAACCAAATGGGAGGGACACTGATTTCAAGGTGAGGATCATTGGCTAGAAGCGGTTTCCCTGAATTTGTTCTCTCTCCAGAAATCACCCAATTGTTGCTGCCTTGAAACTCAGGAGTCACATTCATTTCTATTTGGGACAGATCATTCAGTTCCGGAGGGAGGGAAATAATGTCCTCTTCCAATATTTCTAGTGCCTTTTCAACTCCAACCCGCCGGACCAGATTTCCCCTCACTGCCTCACTTGTATAGTCCACACAAAGCAGGAGAGCCATGACTTGTTTAATCGCCAAAGAATCCATTGGAGTCCATGGTTCCGGACGGCAGCGCAAAAGGATATACTCTGGAGGCCAACGGAATTTCCGTGTTTTCATCCATGCGTTAACTCCCCGGCTGTACGCCAGAAGAAAGTCCTTCATCCTGGTTGAAAGCAGACTGTAGTCTTTGAGAATCGCCTCCTTCAAACCAAAATTCCGTAGAATTTTATCTTGACTCAGAGCCGCTTTTCCCAGAATCTCCGATAGACGACCAAAACCGGCTCGTCGTGACATGTCCATCTGCCACATTCGTTCCTTGGCATGAATGAATCCTGTAGCAAAAAACAAATCCTCTTCGTTTGCTGCAGAAATGTGAGGAACACCCCATTCATCAGTGACAATCCGCACTTGATCATGAAGCCCCTGCACAGCGGCTTCCCCTTTGATTGTTGGTTTACTGAAATGAAAATGAAGAAAAAGGAAGACAACAAAAGCTGCCACAATGATAAAAATAGAGAGGAGAGTCAATCCTACAATTTTTTTCATTATCACTCAATAGAATAGACATTGCTCCTTTCTTGATTGATTATTTCGTCAGCTCTCTCGATAATGTCTCTTGCAAATACAATTCCTTGTTTCCGGGCCGCCTCCAAATTGAGATGAAGCTTGATCTCTGTCATGTATTGGATAGGAATATCATTAGGACTTTTCCCGTTTTTAACCTGAAGAGCAATTAGACCGGCTTTGTATCCCATGGCATAGAAATCCCATCCCATGGCTGCACATGCACCATTTTTGGTATGAGGAGGAAAACCACCAAAAAGCGGTATGGCATTTTCCTCAGCCACTCTTCCCATGACTTCAAAAGTCGCATTGATCGTATTATCCGAAATCTGGTAAATAGCATCGATCTTATTGTTGATCAACACCTGTGCAGATAAAAGAATTTCGCTTGCACTGGCGATTGAGACAGCCTTTACTTCCATATTTAGTTCTTCTGCTCCTTTTCTAACCAGCTCCAGATAATATTCTGAATTGATTTCTGATGGCGTCCAAAGGGTTCCAATTGTCTTGACTTCGGGCAGTACTTCTTTAATAAATAATAAACATTCCTTTATTGGTCCTCGGGATGAGATTCCTGTCACATTGCTCAAATGGTCATCCACCGACTTCCCTGCCCCAGCTAAAAAGGGATTGGCCACAGAAGAAAACACAATAGGAATAGTTCGTGTCGCGTTAAGAACAGCCTGAAGACAAGGCGTGGAAAAGACGATAATCATGTCCACTTCATCCGCTACCAACTCCTTCGCAATCTTCTGGGCTTCAGAAATGCTTCCCTTTGCATTCCTTAAATCCAGTCGAACATTTGCTTTGTCGAACAATCCATTATCTTCAAGCGCACTAGTAACCCCTCTCCGTACATCATTGAGTGTAGGGGCATCTGTAAACCAGAATATTCCAAGAGTATAGAGGTCGGGTTCATCCTTTCGGCAGCTCCAGAAAAGCAAGACAAAAAGTAAAATAAATGTACTGATTTTTCTCATTTCAAGATAATTTCAATTTTTTTCATCATATAGAAAAATACAGAGATGAGCAACCCCTTTTTCCTCATAGCAGGCATCCTCACTTCCTTATAATCCAAGATTGAGCATTTTGGATGGATTGTTTACAATAGTCTCAAAAATGGCGCGTTATTTTATCGGCACCGCAGGTTGGAGCTATAAAGACTGGGAAGGAATTGTTTATCCTGAGAAAAAAGAACCAGATTTCCACGCTCTTACGTTTTTGGCCCAATACACCAATGTTGTCGAGATCAACAGTACTTTTTACAGACCCCCCGCAATGCACATCGCTCTCTCCTGGACCAAAAGAGTCAACAATAACCCAAGTTTCCTTTTTACAGTGAAACTCCACCAAATCTTTACTCACCAGAGAAAAGATTTCACTCAAAAGGAGGTCGATGATTTCAAATTTGGGATCGAACCCCTCCGGGCCAAAAACAAGCTCGCCGCAATTCTAGTTCAATTTCCCTGGTCCTTTGCCTACACCACATCACACCTTGACTATCTTGCAAAACTTTTCAAGCTTTTCTCCGGATATACCTTGGTAATCGAAGTCAGACACAGCACTTGGAATCACAAACACTATTTTAAACTTCTCGAAGATTTTCGTGTCAGTTTTTGCAACATAGATCAACCCATAATCGGAAATTCTTTAAAACCTAGCACAATCGTTACAACACCTGAGTTGACCTATGCAAGACTCCACGGTCGAAATTATGAAAACTGGTTCAAAAAGGATGCCGGAAGAGATGAACGCTATGATTATTTGTATAAAACAAATGAACTGGATGATTGGGTCAAAAGAATAAAAGAACTTGGGAACAAGAGTGAAAAAGTCCTGGTCATCACCAACAACCATTATAGAGGACAGGCCTTGGCCAATGCTCTTCAGATTAAAAATAAAATTACAGGAGAAAAGCTCGACATTCCACTCTCCTTGCTCAAAACATATCCTCTACTCAAAGATATTGCTGAAAAGATCAAGAGCGGCCAGTTTGATTTATTCCCTGAGGAATAAGAAGACAAGTTATCTACCTGGTCTGATATTTATCTATATGTACAAATTCATCCAGCTTTTTTCGCCTCGGTCTCCTTTTTTCCCAGCTAATCTGTTTTTCTGAGAGAATCGAACTCAACTCATCAGTTTTTTTTCCCACTAGTATTAGAGTGATAACTTTATAGTCTTCAGGAATACCCAGAATCTCTCTTGTTTTTTTTGGGCTAAATCCGGCGATAGGATGGGCTACAAGCCCGAGTTCTGTCGCACGTAGGATCAAAAAACCTGCTGCCAGACCACAGTCGAACTGATAATATATTCTATTCCGAATAATGCAGTCATCTTCTTTTTTTCCAAAAACAGCGATTATCATCGAAGCATCAAAAGCCCACAAGTTCCCCTCTGAGAGCGCTTCCCGCATCTCAACCAGTCTTTGCGGTTTAGAGACAAATACAAAATTCCATGGTTGATTGTTAAAGCAGGAAGGTGCCAGCCGGGCACATTTGGCCAGATCTTCAATGAGTTCGGAAGAGACAGCGATAGGTTTTAATGCGCGAAAAGCTCGGCGGTTTTGAATGGCATGGTAAACGTCCAATTCGATCTCCTATTTTTTGGTCAAGATTAATTCTGACAATTTGCTTGTCCTATCAGGTAGACGCAGCGGAAGCGGTGTTTTGTCATCTCTGTAGAGACCCACATTTTCTTCAAAAGAGGCTTTTCTTGGACTCAAGTAGATGATGCCTGTGGGATATTTATCTTCTTCAAAAGCTTTGGCCATTGCATCATTTTTATCACGAGGATCATATGTCTTTTCGAGTTCATAAACACGGTCTTTAAACCATTGAAAAGTGTTAACCTTGTTAAAGGACACACAAGGCTGAAAAATGTCCACCAACGCATATCCCTTATGTAAAATGGCTTGTTTGAAAATCTCTTTTGTCTGTTCAGTATTCCCGGCAAAAGCGCGAGCCACAAAAGAGGCATCCAATGAGATGGCGAGTGCCAAGGGATTGAGAGGTTCGAGAAAGACTCCTTTGACCTGGACCGGAGTTCGAAATCCAATTTGACTCGTTGGTGATGCCTGTCCCTTGGTCAATCCATACACCATGTTGTTATGTACAATATTGGTGATATTTGGATTTCTGCGAATAGTATGGATAAAATGATTCCCTCCCTCTCCGTACATATCCCCATCGCCGCTTTCGGCAATAACAGTGAGCTCAGGATTTACGGCTTTAATCGCTGTAGCCGGAGGAAGAGCACGACCGTGAAGTCCATTAAAAAAATGAGTCTTCATATAATGGGGAATTTTTGCAGCCTGACCAATTCCTGAAACGATCACAAGGTTTTCGGGTTCGAGAGAAAGTTCGGAAACAGCCAGTTTGAGTATCTTCAGGATATTGAAATTTCCACAGCCCGGACACCAGGCCATGTCTATACCGTCTCTATCAAAAACATGTGAATCCATCTTTGCTCTCCTAACTAAGACACTTTTGTATTTTCTCGATAACCTCTTCGACTGAAAACGTCATGCCGCTGTATTTTAAGATTTTTTCGTCAATATCTATTCCAGTATAGAGTTTAATCAGTTTTGCTAACTGTCCTGTGGCATTTCCTTCAAAAAGAATTGTTTTCTCTGCTTTCTTTAAGAAATCAGAGGCTCTATCGGAAAGAGGAAAGACCTGCTTGAAATGAAGAAAAGAGACATCACTTCTCCCTATTTTTGAGAGAGCTTCTTTGATCACCTGAAACGAGGATCCCCATCCGAGGACTAAAAATCGATAATTTTCTGGACCAACAAGGACGGGAGGAATTGTATCTTCCTTGATGACATCCAGCTTTCTCATTCTTTTGTCCACCATTTTTGTCCTTAGATCCAGGTTTTCGGTGATGTGCGCGGCTTCATCATGCTCATCGCTGTCCACACCGACCAATCCGTCCCCATATCCGGGGATACCACGCGGAGAAATTCCGCTGTCTGTCAGAGAGAATCTTTTGTAATTCTTGGTTGTCTTCACGATATGACTTTCAATTCTGATCCGGTCCACATCGAAAGCAGGTACATTGTAATATGAATCGACAAAATATTGATCGGTGAGGATAAAAACCGGGACCTGGTATTTGTCGGCAAGATTAAAAGCCCTTTGTGTCAGATAGAATGCGTCCTCAAGGCTCCCGGGGGCATAAATAATTCTTGGAAACTCACCATGCCCTGAATAGAGGACGAGTTCCAAGTCTGACTGCTCCGTTCGAGTAGGCAGTCCTGTGGCAGGGCCAGGCCTCTGTGCCACATGGAAAACAACAGGCGTCTCGATCATACCTGACAGACTCACGCCTTCTGTCATAAGAGCAAAACCTCCTCCTGATGTTGTCACCAGTGCTCGCGCACCGGCATAAGACGCACCCAGTGCCATATTGATCGCACAGATCTCATCTTCCGCCTGCTCCACAACAATGTCAAAATCTTCTGTTTGATGGGCAAGAAAAACCATAACTCCAGTGGACGGCGACATTGGGTAGGAAGCCAGAAAATTACATCCTCCTCCCAAAGCTCCCATTCCAACAGCTTCTGCCCCATTAATCAGGATTTCTTCCCTAGTTTTGGGATCCTTTTCCAAATCTAAAACTATTTTATTTGTTTTTAATAAGTCTTTTCCGAGCTCATAACCCTTGGCCACAGCAGCCGTATCCTTCCGAACAATCACGGCCCCTTTTTGAGAGAACATCTTCCGGATGAAATCGAATAGGTCAGTTTTTTCAGCAGAAAACAAACCCAAAATCACCCCGGCAGCCAATATGTTTTGGTAAATCTTCCCCCCAATTTCCGAAGCAAGATCGACAAAAGGTATGTCTATGTGATTTTTATATTTTTTTTCAGGCCAAGAATCCATAAGATCCTTATCTGCAAGAATGTGTGTCGATGGAGAAATTCGTGTATTCAAATGGGATAAAGCATCCTTATGAAAGGGAACAAGGATATCGATTCTCTCCGTATAGGCAGACACTCTTTGGGAAGAAACTCTGATTTCTGTCGAATTCATCCCTCCCCGCACACGGGACATGTACTCTTTTGTAGCAAAAACATGAAATCCGGAAAGTTTGAGGTTGTGTACAAGAATTTTTTCGACAGTCTGGATACCCTGACCTGCTTGGCCACAAAGGACAATGGAAACATCCATTCTTTTAGTCCCGGCTTTCTCAGTCATGGCCTTTCCCTCTCAAAAAGAATAGATATAAACCTCACACCCTTCAGCATCAATTTCCAGTGTCCATGTTTTCCAAGCTTTTGCATCACCCGTCCAGGCTAAAACAGCGGTAACTCCAAATTTTTCCGGAAGGAAATTCAATTCTCCGTCTGCAAAAACATTGCCCCCTTGGTCGGTAGGATTCCGAAGACGGATTTTAATATTCCTGGCGGGTTTGTCACCGATATTTAAAAGAAAGACTCTTAGAGTTCTGGGCAGGACAAGAATGTTGGGATCATCGGCGCCCCGATTGGGCTCCGCCCATATGGGAGAAGAAACAATAGTCGCATCCTTGTGCCGTTTCGAGAAAAACTGGTGGAGACGAAGTGCCTCTTCGGGAAGCTCCTTGCCATCTGTAGGAAAATCAAAATATCGTTCGCACAATTGATCAGCAAACTGAAGCAGCTCCGGTGTGGCGCCTGGAGCAAAAAATCCTATCCCGGGAGACTCGGGTGCAACAAGGCGGACAAAACGCATCTGCTGTTCCAACTCTTTCTTGGTGTCTGCCCACCTATTCTTATCTTCAGGTTTTCCGGAACTTATTCCCAGCGCCACAACACTTTTTTCCAGAATTTTGTGCATTCTAGCCACATAAACCTGGGTCGCAATCCACCAGTAATCCTTTATACTGTTGACGTAGCCTTCCATGAGAACTAGAGACACGACATCCCTGTAGGCATCGGCCAAAACTTGAGATATGGGGCCTCTCATCTGCCATACAGCCAGATCCAAATTGGTTTTTTTCTGTTTGGTTATCCTGAGAATATTCGCACTTTTTTGATCGGTTTTACCTCCAAAATCAAATCCAAACTCATCAATACAGATAACGGGATTCGGATCGCCTCCATAGTCAAGATTCATTAAAATCTCAACCGCTCTGTCCACAGGCGATTTCAGCAGATCGTACCATGTCTGGCCAATGGCAGGAACAACACCTCTTTTTCTCCAGTATTCCCGGTCTCCGGCCCGGGCAGGAGCAAGGAAGGTGAGTGATTTCAGCTCTTTCGGATCTTTATTTCCTAAATACGTGAACGCAAAAATATTTTCTTTGCCTAGGACTTTTTTTTTCTTTTGTGTGATGGCCGAGGCACTTGGGACAAAACATAATACAATGACTCCCACAATCAGAAGTTTTCTCATAGGAACATTTTATTATAACAATAAAGAGGAAACATCGCGAGAAAAAAGCTGAGAACGGAAGAATTTCCATTGAGTATCTCCTAAGGCTTAAGAAAGATGCAGTTGAAAGCTTTGGGCCTTCCGCTGCCGTCCCGCCTGATCTCTCCTCTCAAATAGCATGTGGGAGGAGAACCGAATGTTTGGCCTTTTGTTCCGCCCACTCCCTCCAAAAGACCGGTTTCATCCTCAAAGAGAAAAAAATATTTCCTGCCGTTGGATGTCCCCTTTAGACGGGCATCCACCACTCTGACAATCAGCTCCACTTCACATCCCACATGACGGGCCAAATCCCTTATCCTCAGAGGAGGTCTTTTTCCGGTATAGAGGGAGAGAGAATCCCCTTCAGGGTCAAATCCGAGGGATTCGACAACCATCCTTTCCTTCTGCCTTGAGCTCAAGTCCGAAACCTCACCCATCCCCTCCAGGCCTCTAAAATAACGGAGAATCTGCTGTGTCCTCTTTGGTTCGAGAGAATCGAAGGCGCCTGACTGGATGAGAGGGAAGAGCTCTGCTTTAGTCAGAGACACACGGATCAGGAAATCCTCGACAGAGAGAAAGAGACCGCTTTCTCTCTCCTCGATGATCTTTTTGGCCGTTTTGACCGCCAGGCCTTTGATCAGCAGCAGCCCCACCCGGATACATGTCCCCTCCACATCGAACCGGTAAAAACTCCTGTTGACGTCCGGTCCCATAACCTTCACGCCCCTCCTCTTGGCCTCTTCGATGTATTCGGCCAGCCCATAGTATCCACCTCCGGCATTGAGGACGGCCGTCAAATACACCAACGGGTGGTGAGCCTTCAGATAGACAGCCTGGTAAGCCATGTGGGCATAAGACGCGCTGTGGGCCTTGTTGAAAGAATAGGAGGAAAATTCTTCCATGACTTTCCACAGTTTTTTGACGGCCCCCGGTGTGTACCCCCGTTCTCCGGCCTCTGTAAAAAAACGCTCTTTGAGTGGAAAGCGGATTTCCTTTTTTTTGAGGCTGCGGCGGAGAATATCTCCCTCATCGGGAGGCATGCCCGCCACACGCTCGGCAATCTGCATCACCTGTTCCTCATAGAGAAGGAGCCCGTCGGTTTCGGGAAGTATTTTTTTCAGGAAGGGATCGTGAAGAACAGAGCGCCCCTCGCGACCTCGCAGAAGGGCTTCCTTCATCCCGCTTTCGGTCGGGCCGGGCCGGATCAGCGCCAAAGTTTGAGTCAGTTCGTTAACGTTGTCCGGTTTCATCCGCCGGAGCAGATTCATCATGGCCGGGCTTTCCACCTGGAAACATCCAATAGTCTGGGCGGTTTTGAGCAGGCTGTAGGCTTTTTTGTCCCTAGGAGGAATCGTTTTGATCTGTAGGGTTTTTGTAGTCTCGGAGATGGCCGCAAGTCCTCTTACAGAAAGAAGGTCAAGCTTGATGAGCTTTAAATCTTCGACAGCATCCCGGTCGAAATGGGACATGACATACCCCTTTGCAGATTCCTCCAGAGGAAGGTATCGGCTCACAGGCGCGAGAGTGAGAATAACACCGCCCACATGGAGAGAGGTCTCACCATAGACCGAGGTCAGATCACCGGCCGCCTTCCATATGTCCATACAGCCGGGAGAGGGCTTGTCTTTTTTTAAAAAGTCAGGTTCGACAAAGGCCGGGATCTTTTTGCTCATAGACCGGGACTCTTCCGGGGGAAGGCCGAAGGCACGGGCGGTTTCATACAGGGCGGACCGGGCCCGGTAATTTTTCAAACTGCAGACAAAGGCCGCACCCGTCTGTCCCTGACCATACTTTTTTAGAACATAAGAGAGGATCTCGTCCCTTTTTCGAGAGTCGAAATCCAGATCGAAATCCGGAGGATTTTTGCGGCCCTTGTTGAGAAATCTTGCAAAGTAGAGGTCGAATGCCATGGGATTGATGTGGGAAATACCGAGAAGATAGGTCAGGAAAGACGAAGCCCCTGACCCTTTGAGATTGCTGAGAATATCTCTCTTCTGTGCAAACTGGATCACATCGTGGACAACCAAAAAATAGGGTGCAAAGCCCGACTCCTCGACGATTTTCAGTTCCTTTCTGGCACGCTGCCTCTCCTTCCAGCTCAGATTACTCAGGCTCCTCAGCTTCTCCATAACCACCTCTCTCAACGTCGTGGAGAACAGGTTTTCGGGAAGAGCGGGCACAATGTCGGCAAAAGAAAATTCGCATTTTTCCGCCACTTCAAAGGTCCTTCGAAAAACGCCCTTTGCTTCTGCGCCGAATTTCTTAAGAGCCAGGGCCTCCTGATCCGGCCCAAAATACTTCACCGTCCGCTTCCATCGGCTCCATTCAGGAGGGAAAGGAATTTTCTTCGTGATGGAATGGAGAAGAACAAGCCGCTCCGGATTCTTTGTAAACTTCAAGGGATTAGCCCAAATAACCGGCCAGCCAAATTCCTGGGCCCAGCTTTTGGCTTTCTTCAGGTTGAACATATCCGCCCCAAGGTAAAAATCTTCCGGTGCAAGAGAAATCAGCTTTTCTGGAGGGGCTTCATCTTTGGCCATGGGGAGAAAGACAACAACCAGCCCCTCTGTTTCTGTGATGTCTTTGCGGTTGAAGACCTCCATCAGATTCCAGTAGCCCTCTCTGGTTTTGACAAGAAATAAATATTTATGCCCTTCGATCTCCATCTCACAGCCAAAGATAGGAGCCAGATTGGTCTTGGAGGCCAGCCTCTTCCAGCGATTCCAGCCATAGAAGTTTCCAACATCCGTCAACGCTAGAGAAGACAACCGTTTCTGATGGCCCCAGGAGACAAGTTCCTGCAGTGTCGCCCCACCCTTTCCCTTGCTGTAAACAGAATGAACACGCAGAGGGATGTACATTCTATCTCTTCCAGATCCATAAGGGGTGATAAGTCAAAAAAGAAACGTTCCTCTCCCGCATCTTTTACTTGGTCAGAGATGCTGTCTTCAAGACAAAGCCCCGCTGTTTTTCAAAGCTGTAAAGCTTCTCCAGCATCCCCTCCCGGACCGTGAGCACCGAGCCGAAACCGTATTTCTCTCTCACCTGGTCCACGGCTGCCCCCAACCTCTCCCGGCGCTCCGAGTAGGGCTCAAAAAGAGAAAGGGGGCGGGTCCGGACAAGATCGGAGACCTTGACACCGACAAGACGGAGAGACAACCGCGATCCGGAATAGAGCTGGAGGAAAAGCTCCTGGGCAATTTTGAAAATCTCGCCCATGTCCTGGCGGGGCATGATCAAAAGTCTCCGCCGGACTTCGGTTTTAAAGTCCGAATACCTGACTTTGACTTCGATGATATGGGCAAAAAGCCGCCCCTTCCGGAGAGGAAGAGCCAGTCTGTCACAGAGATAGGCCATGTGGGCCAGCAGGAGGCGGCGATCCCAGAGATCTTCCAGGAAGGTCGTCTCCCTGGATATCGATTTAGGGATGGACGCCATGCTCACCGGACGGCTGTCAATCCCTCTTGATTGAAGAAAGAGCTCCTCACCGTTGAGGCCAAAAAGAGACCGCAATGTGGTGCGCGGAAGTCCCCATAAATCACCGATCTTATGGATGTTGAGCATCCTGAGGACGACCTGGGTTTTGGGCCCTATTCCTGGAAGGGTTTCGATGCCCAAATCTTTCAAAAACTCTTCTTCCCGGCCGGGCCGGACATCGACCAAACCACCCGGCTTGGCCTTGTTTGTCGCCAGCTTCGCCAGAAGCTTATTGGGCCCGACACCCACCGAAACACGGATCCCCATCTGCTTCTCGACTCTGTTTTTAATCTCCTGGATGGTGCGGGGCAAAGACGAATAAAGAGTGCGGCAGCGGGTCAAATCCAGGTAGGCCTCATCCAGAGAGGCTTCCTCCACGTCCGGAGTGTATTGGGAAAGGACATTGAACATTTTTTTCGAAAATGCACTGTAGACCTGATAATTTCCTCGTACAAAAACTCCGTGCGGACATAGCCTATACGCCTTCGCCAGAGGCATCCCCGAATGAACTCCGTACTTTCTCGCCTCATAGTTTGCGGTGGACGCCACGCCTCGCTCATGAGGAAGACCGCCAACGATGACCGGTTTTCCCTTAAGAGAGGGATTGAGGAGTTCCTCAACAGCGGCAAAAAAAGCATCGATATCAACATGGACAATACATCTCCTTTTCATTTTCCTTTCCTTAGTGGGATGACTTGATAAATCAAACACGACATGGACCCGACAGAGACATCGAGCCCAGCAATTTATTCGTTTCTTTCCCGTCTTGTTATGCGGTCAGTACTTCCTCAAAACTCCGATCACTCGTCCGAGAACCTTCAATTCATCGACTTCAATCTCCTCAAACTCCGGGTTTTCAGGAACAAGAAAGGCTTTCCCCTTCTCCAGCCTCAATCTTTTCAACGTGACAGATCCGTCATTCAGAAGGGCCACGACCATTTCGCCGGAATTGGTCGTGCTGGTCCTTTCCAAAAGCACCCGGTCTCCGTCATCGATATAGGCATCCACCATACTTTTTCCCTCAACCTGTATGCAGAAGATGTTGCCTCTTTTGCGGCCGACCATCCACGCAGGAACATCCAGGCCCTCGCCCGAAATCTCAAACGTCTCCCGGGGATGACCGGCAGGAACAAGTCCCACCAGAGGCACTGTGACCTGCGCCTCCGCAGAGGTGGATACACTGGTCAGGCTCACTCCTCCCTTTTCCCTTTTCAGGTAGCCTTTCTTTTCCAGGCTCACGATGTGCTTGAAAACAGCCGAAGGATTGGTCATATCCAACAGTTTCCCCAGCTGGCGGATGGTGGGAGAATAGCCGTAGGCCAGGAAAAAATTTTCTATCACTTCCAAAACCTTTTTTTGTTTTTCAGTTAATTCCATACTGAGTTTGTTCACCATATTGTTCACCTTGTATTAAAAATAGACCGCTTCCCCCCCTTTGTCAAGTAAAAATTTTAATTTTTAGAGTTTCCAGCCACCGGCCACAACCACATTCGTGCCTGTGATGTATCCGGCTTTCTCTGAAACCAAAAACTGGACGGCGCCGGAGACATCCTTGAATGTTCCCAGCCTTCCGGCGGGTACGTCTTTATTCGCGGGGAGAACTCCGTCTTCCATGAGTCCCGGAGAAACCATATTGACCGTAATTCCCGAAGAGGCTTCAGATACGGCCACAGATCGCGTCAGAATCAGAAGGCCGGTTTTGGCCGCGGCATAAGGAGTGATCGTCTGAAAGGAGTCCAGCTGCTCCACGCGGCTGTATCCAAGATTGATGATCCTCCCCCACTTTCGATCGCACATATTCGGGAGAGCCTCCTGGATACAAAAAAGCGCGCTGAGAAGATTGGAACGAAAAACATCCTCCCATTCTGCGGCCGTCACCTCTTGCCAAGGTTTGACAAGGATCGGCCCGAAATTGTTGACCAGGATATCGATTTTTCCAAATTCCCTTATAACTTCTTGAATGAGAGATCTGGCCTCTTTCTCTTCGGTCAGATCCGCCTGAAAAACGGCCCCCTCCCCCCCCGTGTTCCGGATAGTCTCGACCACACTCTCGGCCTCTTGTCTTTGGCTGTGATAGTGGACCGCTACTGCATTTGTTTTTTCTGCCAATTTTAAGGCAATATCCCTGCCGATACCGCGGCTGCTTCCTGTAATCAAGGCAATTCTGGTCTTCACTTTATTAGATTATAATTGACATCTTTTTTCAGTCAAGATATAAGTAAACATTCCTGATATATCCTCAGAAATTATCAATACAAATGGAGGTCATACTATGGCTGAAGAAATGAAAAAAATCATGGTGACGGGATCGGTCGGTCAAATTGGATCCGAACTGACCATGTTATTGCGGAAAAAGTACGGCAACGATAACGTGATCGCTACAGGTCACAGGACACAGCCCAAGCCCGAATTGAGAGATTCCGGCCCCTTTGAATTCATCAATGTCGCAAAAAAAGAGACCATCGAAGAAGTCGTTAAAAAATATAACATCGACACCGTCTATCATATGTCCGCCATCCTGTCGGCCGTCGGAGAAAAAAACCCCCACCTGTGTTGGGACGTGAACATGAACGGTACCAAGAATTTGATGGACATTGCTATCGAATACGAAATGGCTCAGATTTTCATTCCCAGTTCCATCGCAGCTTTTGGACCGGAAACACCCATCGACAACACACCGCAGGAAACAGTGCTCAAACCGAGGACAATGTACGGCGTCACAAAGGTTGCCGGAGAGCTGCTCTGCGACTACTATGTCAGGCGCTTTGGACTCGATGTTCGCGGATGCCGGTATCCCGGAATCATCAGCCATGGGACTCTTCCGGGTGGAGGCACAACGGACTATGCGGTCGCCATCTATTACGAAGCCGTCAAAAACAAAAGATACACATGCTTTGTCCGTGAGGACACACGTCTTCCCATGATGTACATGCCAGACTGCCTCAAAGCCACGCTCGATTTGATGGAAGCCGATTTTGACAAACTCAATCACTATTCGGACTTCAACGTCACGGCCATGAGCTTTTCCGCCGGCGAACTGGCGGATTCCATCAAGAAACAGATCCCCGAGTTCGAGTGCACGTTTGAACCTGACTTCAGGCAGGAGATTGCCGATTCGTGGCCCAATTCCATCGACGATACGGCTGCCCGGGAAGAGTGGGGATGGAAACCCGATTATGACCTGGAGGCCATGACAAAGGACATGCTTGACGTTCTGTCCAAACGTCACCATGAAGGCAACCTGGGTATCTAACTGGTAAGGTCTTTCATAAAACCTGGCAGGGCGAACGCCGTTCTATGGATTTCGGTCGTGTAGTATTTTAGACCGGCAGGAGGCGTGGTTTCCACGTCCCGGGGCAGCCTGCTTTCTGACAAAAACACATAACACCAGCTTCCACCGGGATAAGTGGGGACAGGCCCGCAAAAAAAATGGACGATTGGATAAATATCCTTAAGTAGCTGTGCTTTCTCTTTCAGATGTTCTAGGTGAAAGATCGGGGACCCGGTCTGGGCAACTATGATTCCTCCCGGATTGAGGCACTTTTTCAGCTTCCGATAGAATTCCCGTCCATGCAGGACGAAAGATGGCCCCACCGGCTCTGAAGAATCGATTAAGATCACATCAAATTTTTCTTCCGTCGTCGCAATAAATTCATTGCCGTCAGCTATGACAAGTTCGGTTCGTTTATCCTTGAGTGACTCATTTAGCCAAGGAAAATATTTTTGACAGACTTCAATCACACGGCGGTCTATTTCAACCAGCCAGGCTTTCTTCAGTGGATAGCGGAGAACCTCTTTTAGTGTACCACCATCGCCTCCCCCGATAATCAAACACTTCTCGGGAGCCGGGTGAGACATAAATGCAGGATGGGTGAGCATTTCGTGATAGAAATACTCATCCTTTTCACTGGTTTGCACAAGCCCACCGAGAAATAGGATATTCCCAAAAAAGTCATTTTCAAAAACTTCTATTTTTTGAAAAGAGGACAACTCGCTGTGGAGCTGTCTCCGGATCTTGAAAAAAAGTCCACTGGAAGAAGAGTGGTTCTCTCTTATTTCTCTTAATTCAGAATTCTTCGATCCGTGTTTCAAGCTCATATCTCCCATATAAAAGGTTTATCTTCAGTTAAAACCTCTGCATTCTTCAGGGCTTTTTCCAAATAAAGCGGCAAGGCGAATAAGGCGCTGTGGAGGCCGGGATGATAGAATTTCAGGTTTTGAATTCTTCTGTGTTTTAGACGGTCGGCAATCTGTCCTTGTCGAATATCGATGGGATCTGTTTTGTTTGAAGCAAGTACAAAGCCCCAGGGCAAACCAAAAGAACTGATGAATGTCCAATACGGCCGGACAATGGAGAATACTGCCTCTAATGTTTTTGCACAGGAAGCAAAAAACTGGTTATAGAAAGGATCTGCACTTCCCGCCTGAAGGACAAAAAGACCATCATGGTTAAGAATACTCTCGATCTTTTCGTAAAACTCCTTTGTGAAGAGAAATACTGAAGGGCCTTTTTCAATAGGTTCAGTAAGATCAGAGATGACGAGGTCAAACTTCTTTTCCGTACTTCCCACAAATTCTCTGGCGTCCGCAAATATCAAATCTGTCCGCTTGTCAGCAAAGGCCCCATCTGACCACTCAGGCAGGTATTTTTGGCAGATTTCAACAAGCTCCTTATCGATATCCACCATAGTCACATTCTGGATAGAGGAATGTCGCAGGACCTCTCTGATCGTGGCCCCTTCCCCTCCTCCTAACACGAGGACTTCTTTAGGAGATGGATGGACGAGAAGGATTGGATGGACGAGACTTTCGTGATAGACATATTCGTCGATCTGGGCGGATTGAATGGCCTCATCTAAAAAGAGTGTTTTACCCAGGTATTCATTAGAGAAACAAAAAACTTTTTGATACTTTGTCTGTCCTTCAAAATAAAGCTTGTCGATTTTTATCTTTCTCAACAGATTTCCTGCGTACAGTTCGACAAAATACCTGTCTTTATTTTTCATGCTTAAAATTATACCCCATGTGCCCATAAAAGAAAAAAGAGAACTAACTGCTTTTTTCTAAAATATATAGACCTCATCTTTCATTTTTGATATAGTCTATAAACTCTAAAAGGAGGTATTAAATGTACGGCAAAACTAAAGAAGATTTAACTAAAGAAATCCAATCTATACGCGACGCAGGACTTTACAAACAGGAAAGAGTCATCATGACTCCGCAGGGAGCCGAGATCGAAGTCAAAGGGGGGAAAGAAGTTCTCAATTTCTGTGCCAATAACTACTTGGGACTCTCAAGCCATCCCAAAGTTATCGAAGCCGCCCATAAAACTCTTGATGAGTGGGGATTTGGCATGAGCTCGGTCCGTTTCATCTGCGGAACGCAGGACATTCATAAGATTCTTGAAGACAAAATAACAAAATTCCTCAAGACAGAAGACACAATTCTTTTTGTGGCCTGTTTTGACGCCAACGGTGGTGTGTTCGAACCGCTCATTGGCGCTGAAGACGCAATCATAACCGATGCCCTCAATCATGCATCCATTATCGACGGGATCCGCCTTTGTAAAGCACAGCGGCACATTTACAAACATTCGGACATGGAAGATCTGGAAGAAAAATTGAAGGCCACTCAGGATCTCCGCTATAGATTGATCGCCACAGACGGCGCCTTCTCCATGAACGGGCATATCGCCAAACTTGACGAGATCGTGGCTTTGGCTGAAAAATATGACGCTATGATTATGGTTGACGATGCCCATTCGACTGGATTTCTCGGAAAGACAGGAAGAGGGACTGCAGAATATAGAGGTGTTGAGGGAAAAATCGACATCATTACAGGAACTCTTGGAAAGGCCCTTGGTGGAGCATCTGGTGGATTTATCTCAGGACGGAAAGAGATCATCGAGCTCTACAGACAGAGAGCCAGGCCCTATCTCTTCAGCAACACCGTGGCTCCTGTTGTTGTCGGAGCCTCTATCGCCGTACTGGACCTACTCTCAGAGACAACCGAATTGAGAGACAAGTTGGAAAGAAACACAAAACATTTCAGAGAAAAAATGACTGAAGCCGGATTTGACATCACACCCGGAGATCATCCGATTGTTCCCATTATGCTCGGAAAATTCGAAAATGACGCCAAACTCTCTCAGGATATGGCCAGAGACCTTCTTGAAGAAGGCATTTATGTCATCGGATTTTACTTCCCCGTAGTTCCCAGAGGACAGTCAAGAATTCGCGTTCAGTTGTCGGCCGGACACGAAACGCACCACATCGATAGAGCTATCGAAGCTTTTACAAAAATCGGTAAAAAATACAACGTCATCCAGTAATAGTAAGGGGTCAAGTCTCGACATTCGACATTTTTTCATGAAATGTCGAATGTCGAGACTTGACCCCTATTTTTTTTATCGAGTTTTTCCATGGTGATCCCGGTATATCCATAAAAAATGGAAATAATGGGATTTGCCAGGTTGAGAAAAGCATAGGGAAGGTAGACAAGGGGGTTGACCCCTAATGTGGCCCACATAAACGCACCGCAACTGTTCCATGGAATCAGAGGAGAGGTCAGTGTGCCGGAATCCTCAAGGGCACGAGAAAGGTTTTTTGGATGCAGCCCCCGCTCTTCATAAGCATGCTTGTACATCCGGCCGGGGATAACAATGGCCATGTATTGGTCAGAGGCAATGATATTCATCCCGATACAGCTGAAAATTGTCGTGGCCACCAAGGAACCGGTCGTCTGGACTCTCTTCAAAAGAGCCTTGGCCAGAACCTTCAGCATCCCGGTCTTTTCCATAATTCCTCCAAAACAGAGAGCACAGATAATCAGGGCCACAGTGTCCATCATGTAATCCAATCCGCCTCGTGTCAGCAGATCATCCACCATGGCCACTCCAGTCTCGGAAACAAAACCCGACTTAGCGGCTAGAATCACATCTGGAAGAGATTGTGATTGAGTGATCATACCAAACACACCCCCAATGACCGTCCCTCCAAGAAGAGCCGGAAGAGGAGGGATTTTTTTAATCACCATGACTATGACCAAAAGCGGAGGAAGAAGAAGAATAGGATGGATAAAAAAATTCGATTTTATTGTCGTCAATATAATTTCGATGTTTTGGGAATCGATAGCTCCCCCGGCAAACTTTATCCCTAGCAAGCCATAGAGGATTATCGAAAGGATAAAGCCGGGAAGGGTCGTATAGACCATGTGTCTGATATGTGAAAACAGATCTGTGCCGGCCACGGCCGGTGCAAGGTTGGTTGTATCCGACATGGGGGACATCTTATCGCCGAAGTAGGCCCCGGACACGATGGCACCAGCGACCATAGCCACTGGGATTCCCAAGCTTTGGCCTACACCGATGAGTGCTACACCTACGGTACCTGCCGTTGACCAGGAAGAACCTGTTCCTAAAGATACGATGGAACAGATGATGAGTGTTGCCACTAGAAAAATTCCCGGAGACAGGACTTTTAGCCCATAAAATATCATCGTGGGAACGACTCCACCCTGGATCCATGTGCCAATCATTGTCCCGACAACCATGAGAATCAAAATCGCCCCCATGGCCAATGTGATGCCGTGCACCATCCCATCTTGAATTTCTTTCCAGGGATGTTTATGGAAAACGGCTACGGCAGCAGCCACAGCGGCAGCCAGGATAATTGGGATGTGTGGGGATTGTTTAAAAACACCGATTGTGATGGAAAGGGCGATAACTAAGAAAACGACAGGGATGATAGCCACCCCAAGTCTTATTCGTTGTTTTTGCTCTGCCACGTCTTCTGCCTCGCTAAAGACAGAAATTCTATCCAATCAACTGTCAAAAAGCAAGAATTGTTTAGGAAAAGAGATCGTCTCTAGTGAGGAGTGAGATAAATTCGTAGCCGGCAGCCTCCAGATTCTCTCGGCCACCCTCAAGCCGGTCAACGATTGTCAATGTTAAAACAACCTTCCCGCCTTCCTCTTCAACAGCTTGACAAGCTTTGAGAGTTGACCCACCCGAAGTCACGACATCATCGACAACAATAACATTCCAGCCCGTCTGAAAGGGACCTTCAATCAATTTTCTCTCGCCATGTTTTTTGGGTTCCTTTCGCACAATGAATGCGGGAAAAGGCCTGGCAGATTCTGCCGAAAGAGCCGACACAACAGAAACGATCGGATCGGCTCCAAGCGTGTACCCACCGATAGCATCAAACTCATAGGGCTTGAGGATCTCGAGGATCAACCTTCCGATAAGACTGGCCCCCTTGGGATCGAGAGTGGTCATTTTCGCATCGATATAATAATGGCTTGTTTTTCCAGAAGTGAGGACTCGCTCGACGTTGGTAATAAAAGATTTTTCTTTTACAACATCAATGAGTTGTGCTTTCAGATTCTCTTCCAACAATTGAAAACTCCTGATGATTAATAAATTTTCTCTATTGTAATATCGTGGTAATACTTTTTCAAGATCTCTTCATAGTCTGCGCCTGCCCGAGCCATACCGTAGGCTCCCACCTGACAGAGACCAACCCCATGTCCCCAGCCTTTTCCATTGAACTCAAAGTGGATAATGTTTCCGGATTCATCATAGTCCCTGTCGATGACAAACAAAGTCTCTCTAAGGCCCAAAACTCTTCGGACCCGCAGTCCTTCCACAACGGCTTGAGATTCCGCTCCGGAAATGAGGAGCTCTACGACTCTATTTGAAGCACTTCTCGTTTGCGGAATGATATCGATCAGTTCGCCGATGGGATAGAACTGGTTGATCCTTTTTTCCATTTCCGATTTTGACTTCCGCACCTGCCAGGAACGGAAAGGAGAGTTGCGATCCAGGATGTTGGTGTGCGGAAGATCAATAATTTCGACATATGCAGCCAAACCGTCTTTTTCTACCCACCTGACTCTTTCTCCTCCGATAAGATAAACTTCCGAAGCAAAATGATAATCTCCATGGCTGTTTATGAGAATGAAAGCTTCAGGCGAAAAGACAAACTGCTTTTCTTCTTTTTCGACATCTATAAACACACTGTTGTTTTCTATTCTGTTAAAAAGACCTTCCTCAAAAGGAGCCTCGTGGCTCAGGACCGCCTTGTTGAGATAGACGATGAGTTCGCCTCGAGAGATATTTCTATCCGCATTCTGCAGGTCATCTTTTGGCGGAAAAACATTCGTCTGAATGAGGTAGGCCATATTATCACCCTTATCGCCATTCCCTCCATTCATGCTACTTAAAATATAATCTTTCTCACTCGGAAACATCAAGTTATCGACTCTTTCCTGCCAACCAAAGGAATCAACCATCAATCGAGCAAGCCGCTGGACATTGAGTTCCCTTCCACCCTCTTCTGAGACTGTATTATTTTTCCCAAATATCTGTGCAGCATTTCTGATCCAGTTTTTCGCTTCTTCGTAAGATGCCTCTACCTTATAGAAAACTGGGTCCGTTTCCAGAGGAATAATCCCTAAACTATTTAAGTAGGCAATCTGAGGGCCGATGTTTTGTCCCTCGATATAAACGGGCAAAATACTCTGTTCGCTCGCAAGAGAATATCCTCTCTGTTTCTCGTATACACACTCTGTGCTTATTAGATAAGGAAGAGCCGGACCATTAAATATTGCTTCAACATTTTCCGTCATTCCACCGCATGTGCTTGTATAGAGAGCATCAATCAGTTTTCCCTTGTACAGAGCAACCTGTCCCCGAGTCTGATCTACCGCAAAACTGCTCAGTGGATGTTCCGCATTCATGCCTTTGTAAAATTGAGAATTGGGCGTATCATCGAGATCAAAACCCAAATCCTCATACAAACCAATTTTTTTAGAGGCATATGTGCGCGCAGCGATAGCTTGGGCCTTTTGGGCTTCCAATTCTCGAAACTGGTAGGGCGACAACTCACTGGGTACAACACCCTTCAAATAATCATCCAAGTTAAGAATGTTGATAAGCACCACGCCTTTCCGGGTCGCCTGAAGGACAAAAATTCCTCTGTAATCTCTTCCATTAAAAGATAGGTAGCTTCGAGCATGACTGGGAATAAAATAGAGAACCGTATCATTATTCAAGCTCTTGAGTACGTCGTCGACAAGAATCCATAACGGTTTCGATTCTCCCTCCGTAATGTCTTCGCGTAGTATCCATGTATCCTCGATCCCCAGACTGTTTAGATTCTTAATATAGCTTAGGGCTTCCTGTCTTGTTCTAAAATCCCCCACAAGGACTTGGTAGGTATCAGAGGCTCCCTCTTCAGTGCTTTGAACAACAGAAACCTTATAGTCAATTTTTATCTTTAACTCTTGAGCAAAAATCTCAGCATCTTCCCTCTCTTCAGATTGGACGACTTGAATTAAAAATTTTTCATTCAACTTCTCTTTATTTCCTTTAATCCAAACTTCATCCACATTGTCGGCAATAAGTTTGTAACTCTCCTTGGCCTCATAGACCTTAACACCGGACGAAGAGGATATTTTGATGTCACTCAGGTTGATACCCAAACCGATTCTTATGATGGGATTTGGAATCACATAACCATGAAAAAAGGATTTATCCGCTGCGAACTCTTCGGGTACTCCAGCAAAAACCAATAGACAGAGCAGAAAAAATATAAAGTACTTTCTGAAAAAAATAAGGAGGGTTTTCATTTTGCTGACAGCTTTGTGGGTAATAATAGAGTTTTTCTATCTAAAAGTCAAGGAAAATATCAATATGTTCTACATCTCCTTAGGTTATATACTATATCTAGTGTTTGTGTTCTTATCTAAAAAAGACGCCAAATGATAGCCGATATCATGTGCAAAGTCAACCTAATATTAGTGACTTTTTATTCTGAATGTACACATTATCCGGAAAAAAAGAGTATTATTTATCAGGAGAAAAGAATGAAAAAATATACACACTTTTTTTTCACACTGTTATGCGCTTTTACTCCTCTCTTATTAGCCAATCCGGCTTTGGAAGAAATTGATCCGGAGAGGATACTCTCTAACATGGTCAACGCCATGAAAAATTCACAGACCATTCGTTACTCAGCCACACACGAATATCTGGGTGCCAGGTCAGCAGTTTGGGCAGCCATCGAAGGAAACGTTTTTTTCAAGAAACTGCCGGAGGAGAATTCCTTCAAAACGAAAATAGCCTTATTCATCAAAACGTACGGAAGGGGATCTGATGAAAATATCCAAATGCTTACAACGTTCAACGGTCAATCTGTCACAAAAAAAGAGGATGCATCTAAAATAATCACAGAGACAGTTATCCCCGAAAACTCAGCGACTCTGGCAACGATGAGCCTCCTCATTGGCGGCAATAACGGACGGCTCATATTGTGGGATTTTTTTCTTCCCTCTCCAAGTAAACCGACTCTCATCCAGTACGATGGCCAGGTTGCAGTGAAGGGTGTGCTCTGTCATGTGGTCTATACCGAACGGGAGTACGACTATTTTGACAGAAAGAGAAAATCCATGAAACGGTGGTTTATCGGCACTAAGGATAATCTGCCTCGGCGGATCGAGTCTTATTCTGTCACTGAAGAAGGCCGTGTATATGCCGATGCTCTTACACTCACCGGGCTGGAAATTGACAGAGATATCCCGGACTCAACATTTGAAATCAAGGATGCCCCTGGATACAAGAAAAACACAATAACCTATTCCCCCCCACAGCAAAAACAAAAAACGCTCCTCAACATCTCTGATAAAGCTCCGGATTGGACCTTGCTCGATCCGGAAGGCCGGAAAGTGTCTCTTTCACAGTACAAGGATAAAATCGTTGTGATGGATTTCTGGGCTGTGTGGTGCGGTCCATGCAAAGTGCTCATGCCTGCCCTCCAGAAGATCCACGATAGATTCAAGGACAGAGGGGTCTTTGTGATCGGCATTGATTCCCCAATGGGAGTCGAGGGAGAAACAGCTCGTGCTCCACAGTACATGAAAAATATGGGTTACACCTACACACTACTACTCGAGGGAGATGCGACAGCTAAAATTTATCAAGTTCCATCGCTCCCCACACTGTATATTATCGGAGCAGACGGAAATATCCTCTACGTCGGGGTGGGAGTAGAAAGCGAAGGCGAAGAGAAAAAACCCAGCGAAACAATGCAGGCCTACTACGAAAAATTAGTGAAGATCATCGAAAAGCAGCTCCAACAGATTAGGCATTAAAATCCGGGATGTGACTTTTTTATTCCAGGGAACCGATGGTTTTTTCGACTTCTTCTAGGATCTCACAGGATTTGACAAGCTCTTTCATCCGTGTATGGTCGGGATACAGAGGTCTGTCGATGTCAAGAAATTCAACATATTTCCGGATGACATCCTTGGCCTTTGTCACGCCCTTTC
>CAZEWV010000006.1:0-25127 GCA_964516025.1 uncultured Eubacteriales bacterium | reverse complement strand
GTAAATACCCTTGATGGAAGAGTGAACTCCTTGGGAACTTCTTTTCCGTTCAAGATATCGAGTGCCATTTCTATGGCTTCTCTGCCTCCTGTAGGGTATTCGAAACTGGCACTAAGGATTCCTTGTTTGACATAGATTTGTCCTTCATGGATCAGTGCGTCTATGCCGACGAAAATGATATCCTCTTCCCGATCCGATGCATTCGCGGCCAAATAAGCTCCATGTGCACCGGGATCATTATGGGCGTAAACGAGGTCGATCTTATCGAAACGGGCCAAGGCCGATTCCATTTCTTTACGGGCATCGGGTTCGAGCCATTTCATGTCAGCTTCGAAGATTATCTCTAGATCGCTGCCCTTGATTCCTTCACGGAAACCGGAGTGACGGTCTTGGCCTGGAGTAGATGTCATAAGACCTTTTAATTCAACTATCTTTCCTTTTCCATTAAGCCTGTTTACAATCCATTCGCCTGCTGCTTGGCCGATCTTTTTATTATTTGCGCCAATAAAACAAGTGTATTTATCTCCCAGCACACGCCGGTCAAGCACGATGACTGGAATACCTTTGTCATAGGCCGCAGCGATTGGGGGAGTCAGAGGAGCCGCTTCCTTGGGTGAGACGATAATGAGGTCCACTTCTGCACTGATATACTCCTCGATCTGAGATCTCTGCTTGAGGGAGTTGTTTTGAGCGTCTTTAAAGGTCACCTTAATTCCAGGATGCTTCTCTGCTGCGGTCTTAATATCAAGGTTCATCTGGACTCGCCATGGCTCGCCTAGATTACACTGACTCATTCCAATAATCCATGACGGTTCATTGGCTTCGGAATCTTCAACCGCTTGTAACGTTGTCTCTTTTTTCTTAGTGCACCCGGATATGGAAAAAATAATTGTTAATAAAAGGATTAAAAACACTCTGTTTTTTTTCATATGAATATCTCCTTTATTATTTGAATATTCATGATTTCCGAAATTTCTGAAATAAGACTGCGCCAACGATTATGATACCTGTCAGCATCAACCGGCTTGCCTCTCCAACGGCATTTATGCTGAGGATCTTTTCAAGATATCCAATGGTCATCGCTCCGATGAATGTCAGACCGATTCCCCCTCGTCCTCCCATGAGGTTTGTTCCTCCGATGACCACAATGGCTATGGCTGTCAGCTCATAGGTCATCCCAGCCTCTGGATCGCCTTGGAGTTCCTGCCCTGCCTGGCAAATTCCTGCCACGGCACAGAAAAATCCACTCAATCCATAGGCAAAGAGCTTAGTCGCTGTTATTGGGATTCCTGAAAGCCGAGCAGCTTCTTCGTTTCCACCAATGGCGTAGATATAGCGGCCCCATCGGAGCTTTGCCAGGATAATCCAACAGATCAGGATACAGGCGAAAAAAATCAAAGTGACCACAGCAATGTTTTCATCGAATATCTTATGATTGAGGAAATTGAATATTTGAGGGACTTCTGCATATTGATAGGTCCCATCAGACTGAAGCACGGCCGTTGATATTTTTTGACCGCCTGAAACCCACTTGGCCAGTCCTCTGGCAAAAACCATCATGGCCAAAGTGGCGACAAAAGGCTGTATTTTGAATTTTGCGACGAGACCTCCGGATGCGGTTCCACAGGCAGCACTTGCCAGGAGGCAGACGGGCACAGCCAACCATGGAGACCATCCAAGTTGAAGGGTGAAAATGGAGAACAAGACGGCTGAAAACCCGAGAAGGCTTCCCACAGAAAGATCGATACCAGCCGTGATTATGACCAATGTCATGCCGCAGGCCAGGATTCCGAACACGGATATATGCCTGAGCATGTCCCGGTGGGTATCCCATTTAAAAAAAGATCCATCTGCATTGAAGAATGCTCCAATCAGCAGAACAAATATTAATGCTATCAATGCCCGAGCAAAGGGAGTGTGAATCCATCCTCTGAGTTTTGATGCTTGTCTTTTTATTTGAGTCATTTCTTTCAATGTGTCGTTCCCCCACCTACAGCTGCCTGAATGACTTTTTCCTGGGTGGCTTCATCGTGTGAAAATTCTGCGGTGATTTTGCCGCGGTGCATGACAATGATACGATCAGCCATGGCTAGAAGCTCCGGCAGTTCGGAAGTTAAGAGAAGGAGAGCTTTGCCTTCTGAAGTCCACTGGTTCATCAGCTCATAGATTTCATACTTTGCTCCCACATCTACTCCAATTGTAGGTTCATCCAAGAGTAAAACATCCGGTTGAGTTTCAAGCCATTTGGCTAAAACGACTTTTTGCTGGTTTCCTCCTGAGAGGGTATGGATCTCTTGGTCCAGAGAATGAATTTTTATGTCAAAAGCTTCGACATTCTGTCTTGCGGCCTCCTCTTCATGACGTGATTTCATCCACCCCCAAGGAGAAAATGATTTAATCGAAGCCAGTGAGACATTTCGGATTACATTCATTATAGGAACCAATCCTGTTCTTTTGCGGTCGTTTGTCATAAGCACCAAACCTTGTTCGATTGAATGTTTAGGTGAACGAATAAAAAAAGGTTTGTTTTTTAGGGAAATGTGACCTTTCGCAATTTTTCCATACGTACTGAAGAGTCCGTTGAGAAGCTCGCTATTTCCCGATCCTTGGAGTCCTGCAATTCCGAGGATTTCACCCGCATGCAAATCAAATGAGACATTTTCCACTGACCATTGTTTGGAACCGGAAGGATCGGAAATGAAGAGGTCTTTGACTCCAAACAGCGTCTTGCCAATAGAGGAGGAGCGGGGAGGGAACTGTTGACTGATGTTTCGACTGACCATCCATTGAATGAGCTTTTCTGGAGAGAGTTCTTGAACCGCTGAAGTTCCTATATTTTTTCCGTCCCGAAGAACGCTTATGCGATCTCCGATTTCGTAGATCTCCTCTAAGCGGTGCGATATGTATATTATCCCACAACCCCGTTGTTTTAAATCTCTTATGATTTGAAATAGCCGGTCGACTTCCACATCGTTTAGTGCGCTTGTAGGTTCGTCCATGATGATGATTTTTGCGTCATAGACGAGTGCCTTGGCGATCTCGATCATCTGACGGATGGACAGAGGATAATTCTCCGCAGGTTGTGAAAGACTGGCATCGATGTTCAGCTGTTCCATCAAACTCTGAGCCTTTTTGTATTGTGAACGATAATCCATCCAGAGGTTTGCGCAGGTTTTTTCTCTCCCTAAAAAAATATTATCTGCTACTGTCATTGAATTGACGAGTGACATCTCCTGGTGAATTGCTGAAATGCCTTGAATGGCAGCATCATGAGGCGATTTATATTTGATTAGCTTCCCATTTAATAGGATTTCGCCTTGGTAATCTGAATGGACGCCTGCCAGAATCTTTACGAGTGTTGTTTTACCAGCGCCATTTTCACCTGCCAGGATATGAACTTCGCCTGGACATAAATCAAAAAAAACATTGTGTAAAACCTTGACTCCGGAAAACGACTTTGTTATGTGCTCCATCTTCAACATCGTCTTGTTGCTGCTTTTTTTCATAGTTTATCGTTTCTCAAAGCATTTATTAACACAACATGGAACTGGTGACAAAAAATAGGGGAGAGGGAAAAAAATTTCATATTTCTCTTTTGCTTTATAAAAGATTGCTATTAAGGAAGTCAAATTTATTTCAACTATTGTATAAAAGTTTTCTTTTTTCTAAAATGAGAACCACCATAATTCGTTAGAAAGAATTTGATTTTTGTCGACTTATTTTGGAGTTTGCGCTTGACAAATGACATAACTAAAGTGTAAGCATATCACAGGACAAATGATTGTGCCAAACGTTTGTTCGAAATTATCACATTTTTTTAATAAGATAATAAGATAAAATGAGCATAAAAGAGATTCGAAAATTAACCGGATTTTCTTATTCGACAATTTCCAGGGTGATCAACGGAAAGGCCCAGGAATTCAGGATTTCTGATGAAACCTGTCAGTCAATTCTCGAAGCTGCAAAGAAACTCAATTACCGCCCTAATATCTTAGCCCGCAGCCTTCGCTTGCAAAAAACCATGACCATAGGCCTCATTGTTTCAGATATCCAAAATCCTTTCTTTGGTGAGCTGGCATCAAAGATTGAGAGCTTACTTTATCAGCATGGTTACAGCACTATCCTGTGTAATACAAATGAAATTCCCGAGAATGAAGAACTTTATCTTCAGGTTCTTATTGACAGGCAGGTCGATGGAATAATCATTGCTCCAATCCATACAGAAGAATGGGAGGACTTGGAGAATATCAGAAAAGAAACCTCGGTTGTCCTTATTGACCGGATATTCTACAAGACGGATCTTCCCTGGATAACGAGTGATAACACTTTGGCGGCAGAAACCATTACGAATGAATTGATCAAGCTCGGCCACAAACATATTGCATACATCGGAGGAACTCCTGAAACTTATATTAACAGCGCTCGGTACAAAGGATATCAAAATGTCTTCAAAAAGAATTCCTTAAGAATCGATAAAAATAAGGTGCTGTTTAAAGGTTACTCTACTGAGGCTGGCGAAGAAATGATGGAAAAATTATTAGAGCGGGTTCCAGATATTGAAGCGGTTTTTTGTGTCAATAACCTTGTTTTCTTTGGAGCAATGAAAATTGTCCAAAAATATGAGTCAACGCATAATCGTTCGATCATGATGGCAGCATTCGATATCGGCCGGTATTGTAATATTTTTAAAAGACCGCTTATAAGCGCTAACCAAGATCTTGGAATATTAGCGAAATCTGCAGTAACCCTTCTGATTGACAAGATCGAAGATAACCCAACCCGGGAGAAACAACTTATTGCCCCGATTTTTGTGGACAGATACCGCATCGATTAAAAAGGTTGTCGCCTTGTCTCTATTCTGGCTTTTCAATCAAGGTATGTTTATAAAAGGCGAGGAAACAGATTGGGAAGAGAGTATTATGTCTAACAATTTCTCTCAAGTAAATATTATGAAACGCCTTGTGCTATTTTTTTTAAGTTTTTTCATTTTACAATTCGGATTTGGTAAAGCGCAAGATCAAGAAATAGATTTTGTTACAATGCCAGAGTATTCACGCAATGACTCGCCAGTGCTTGCTTTTTTAAGTGAAAACACTCTTTGGCTGGCATGGTCTTCTTTTCAAGCCGGGCATTCGCGTTTGGCCGTCTGCTCACGAAAGCGAGGAAAGTGGACAGCCATCGAGTATCCTGATGTTTCACCATTTAACCATTTCGAGCCTCAATGGGCCATGGGATACAGGCAAAAACCGTGTTTGATTTACACAGTTTATGATGGTAGTCAGTGGACTGTTTGCCAAGTTGAGAGAGAAGAACAGGGCTGGGGAGAGCCACAAATATTGGGTCAGGGAATTCATCCGACTTCAGCAGTATTCGGAAACCGGAAATGGGTGGCCTGGATTAATGAGGGGAAAATAATCATTCAAAGAGATCAGAGACTCAAAACAAAATCCCAACTTATCGTGCTCAATCCTGTAAATCCTTTAGCTGTTTACTCCCATCCACAGCTTCAAGCCGGGCTTGAGGGAGAGGTGTGGCTTGTTTGGACAGCTTCCCAATATGGTTATCAATCGGTATTGCTTAAGCGAATAGATGAGGAGAAACATCCGATACTCGTTGTTGACGAAGGCTCTGGAGTTAACCGGAATCCCCAAATCTCTGTTGATATCAAAGGAAGAGTCTGGGTCGTCTATGAAGCATTGGAATGTGTTCTGGATTTGAGCCGCAACAATGCAGAACAGAAAGAGAGATCCATCTATATTTTAGATAAGAGATACTCTGTGAGAAATCCGTCTCAGGTTGTTGTTGCTACAGATGGAAAAGAGTGGTGGAAACCAGTGAACCCATCTGACTCAGCTTTTGGGCTGATGCCGAATATTCACTGTTCGAAAAACGGGACAGTCTGGCTGCTTTCACGCGCATTTAACGGAACTTCTAGGCCGTATAAAGAATTTTTTCCTTTATGTGAAAGCTTGGGGCCGGAGGGATGGGAAAATCACGACGTTTTATGGCCGAAGAAACGCGGCTACAAGGAAATCATGTCGTTAACTGAAGCCCCAAACGGGGAAGTATGGACGGCATGGGTTCCAAACAACCGGGAGAAGTTGGGAAGCAAGGAGACTCCAAGCTGGACTTTTCTTGATGGAACAGACTCTATTGCTGTGGCTGCAGTGCCACAGGTTGATAATACAGGCTTACCCCCATTGGTTCCATTGTCTAGAAAAAAATTTCTCCCGGTCAAACCGTTTACCTATCCACGCTATCAAACAACCTACAACGGGGAAGAATATAATGTCTACTTTGGAGATATGCATCAGCACAGCGAATTTTCCGGATGTGGCCGGTTGAACGGAAGAGTCGATCAAAACCAGCATTACACCCGGTATGTAAGAGGTTTAGATTTTATGTGCACAATCGACCATGCCGAGCACTTGAATGATCATAACTGGCATGTGACTCAGATGACCGCAGAGAAAAATTATAAACCTGGAAAGTTTGTGACTTTTACAGGCTTCGAATGGACAAGTGAGTTCGATGCCGGAGGAAATCTTTTCCGGGGACATTATAATGCCATTTTTCGAAAGGTTGGGAATGGAGATTATTATTTCAGTGCGAGCGATCCTAGATATAATACTCCGCTTAAACTATGGGAGGCTTTAAAAATATCTGGAGGAGGAACGCAAAATGTTCTCACTATTCCTCATCATATAAGTCGGCGGTTGGCATGGCTTTCCTGGAACTATTATGATCCCGAAATGGTTCCTCTGATTGAAATTGTACAATCGCGCGGCAGCTACGAATATGAAGGAAGTTTCAGCCATCAGATTCAGCATAATGATATTGGTCGAGTCAGCGGACATTATGCTCACGATGGACTCGATCGTGGTATGCGGTGGGGTTTTATGGCCAGTGGAGATCATGCCGGCCGGCAGCTGACAGCCGTTTTTTCTCCAAGATTAGAACGTGATGCTCTCTTTGATAGTCTTAAGGCACGTCGTGTTTATGCCACCAATGGGGAGAGGATGTTTCTCGATGTCAGGATTAACGGCCATTTCATGGGTGAAGAATTTGTCCTGAATGAGAAAAAAAGAGAAATTGTTTTAAAAGCATCGGGTACGACTCCCTTGATCCAGGTAGATCTTTTCCGAAACGGCCGCAGTGTCAGGCAGTGGAATCCGAATCGCTCAAATTTTGATTTGTCTTGGATAGACCGGGAACCGCTCTTGAGACGTGAAAGTTATTATTATGTTCGGATAATACAAAAGGATGGCGGCCAGGCCTGGTCAAGTCCCATATGGATAATTAATCCGAATTTTC
This sequence comes from uncultured Eubacteriales bacterium, assembly GCA_964516025.1. Classification (GTDB taxonomy): domain Bacteria; phylum Acidobacteriota; class Aminicenantia; order Aminicenantales; family Aminicenantaceae; genus JAUWVG01. The sequence continues at coordinate 17,813 of CAZEWV010000006.1, read as the reverse complement.
CCGGAAAGTTTCGATTTCAGGTGGGTGGAGATGAACTCAGGGTTATCTATCCGAATCAGGAAACGGATTTTTCCATATTGATGCACAATGAAACCGAAACATCAGTCAATGGAAAAGTTTTTATCGAGGTTCCGGAAAGTTGGAAAGTTAAGGAACTTAATGGCATTGAAATTGACTGTCTTCCAGGTGATTGGAGACATGCGGTTTTTCATGTAACGGTTCCAAAATCAGCTTTAAAACAGCTTTGTCTACCTGAGGTGACAGCCTCCATATCATTTCCCCATGGAAAAACCTATAAATCACAACTTTTTGTAGTGGGCAGCCCTATTCCGGTCTCCCGGGAACAGAAAGCGGTTTTGATCGATGCTAGAACCAAGGTTCCGAAATCTCAATTCAGCGAGTATTTGAAGGAAATGACAAAAGTATGGGGAAAGGAGTCTCAATGAAAATAAAGTTGGGAATGTTTATCAGAATCCAGATAGTTTTTTTATTTACGGCCGGATTTATTTTTGGCTCTGTTCAGGAATCTGGTCAGAATAATCCAACAATATCCCTTCAACAGCTTTGGGAACGCTGTCAGGAAACGCTGCCGCCGTTTTCTTATACGGTTGTTAAAGATGAAATTGTTCAATCGGATACGGATATTCGTCAGAGTTTGAGAAGGTTAGAAGTTAGGTTCACCAGCCAGGTTGTCGGTCAGTGGATGAGAAGAATGGAACATACCGTAATAATATATATGCCCTCTGATCCAAAAATATACAATTCTCCAGAACGCAAGGGCAAAGTGGTTGTGGTTACGAATAGATACGGTGATACTTTGATGGTGGATAATTATTGCGAACCGATTGCTGCCCGTACCGGATATCCGACCATGGTTCTTCCGGTGCCAGGTGAATACGATGGACATGATGGCGAAAGTAGCTGGATCTATTTTCTCCGATCACAGCTTTTAGACACGAACGATCCCATCGATCACAAATACTTTCGTCTGGCCATTCCTTATATCAGTGCCTTGGACGTTTTTTCCGGGATTTTAGAAGAGGATAACATTAAAGCTGTTATCGGGGGACACAGCAAACGGGCTCCTGCTGCTTTTAACGCGGCGGCCATGGATCCGGAACGGATTGTCGGCGTCATCTATATGGGAAATGAGTCGACCTATTCTAATTATGAAAACAGTATTAATCAGATCATTTCGCCTTTTTACAGCCAGAAATATGTCAAATGTCCGGTATTTTATATCGGTGCGACCAATGAAGACGGATATGAGATGTTTAACATCAATAAGATTCAGGCTGGGATGACAAATCCCTGGACTATTGAATACATTCCCAATTACCGGCATGCGACCAACTCGGAAAAACAGCCGCTGGCTTGGATGATGTGGATCTCCCATATTTTTGAAGGAAGACCGCTCGCCAAAATATCTGATTTAAGTTATGAAGAAAATCCGGAGGGAACCATATTCCGTGCTCGCATTGATACGCCTAACAAACTCATTCAAACCAAACTCTGGTATGTATATTGTGATGATGTACCCTTCTGGCGTGATCTCATGTGGTATCCGGCTTTTCTGCGTAAAAAAGGAGATATGTATGAAGCCTTCGTTTCAGGCATACTGCCGGATGCCTGGCTGGTTGAAGTGAAAGATACGGCTAATGGTTTTTCAGGCTATATCAGCAGTTTACCTCAGGATATAACCCATAAACTCACAAAAGAGCGAGTATCCCGGGGATGGCGCTCCCGTAATTGGGCGCCTAAAAAAAGAACAATAAAAAAATAAGTGAGTCAATAAAGAGGAATTGGAAATGGGAATAAACCTCCGGTTAAAAGTGATTTTATTATTTGTTGCCGTTTGTCTTTTAACAGAATTTTTTCCGCAGGCTGAGAGTGAAGAAAGCATTTCATTAGAATCTATCCCAACTCCTCAGGAACTCTGGAGAGGGATTCAAGCCAGCCTCCCTCCCCTGAAAATCACCATCGGAAAAGATGAAATCATTGATTCTGTTACTGTACCCCATAAAAAATTAAGACGTGTCGAAGTGAAGTTCTACAGCCAGGAAATCAATAGTAGAAAATGGGGCCACCCCTGCGTGATTTTTTTGCCCGCAGATTCTAAAGATTATAATTCGCCGGAAAAGCAAGGTAAAGTCGTGATCGTAGGACAGCGAAGTTGGGATGGATTAGCCTCCGGACCCTGGCGTAATTCTTTCCTGGGAAACTATGGTGAGCCTATAGCTGCCCGCACCGGATACCCCACCATGATCCTCCCGGTGCCCGGAGAATATGACGGCTCGGATGGCCGCGAAATATCGATTGGATTTTTAAGAGAGCTTGGTAAAAAAACTGGGAAACAGGTAGACCATTCCTATTTTCGCCTGGCTATTCCCTACCTGCGAGCTCTTGATGTAATGGCCGAAATATTAAATATCGATAAAAAAGAAATCCGTGCCGTTATCGGCGGGCACAGCAAGAGGGCCACCTCTGCTTTTACGGCTTCTGCCGTGGATCCTTCACGTATAGTAGGTGTGGTCTATATGGGGAACGAATCCACTTGGGGAAGCACCGGGCTGACATTTAAAGCTATTTCTCCTGCACACACTAAAAACTGGGTAAAAGCTGAGGTTCTCTACCTGGGGGGGACCAATGAAGACGGTTACCAGATGTACAACATTAACAAAATACAGGAGATTATGAACGGGCTGTGGACGATCGAGTATATTCCAAACTACCGTCATGCGTCCATGTCTGAAAAACACTTCATGAACTGGCAGATGTGGATATCACATGTATTTGAGGGCCGCCCGATTTCTCGGATCAGTGATTTCAGTTATAAAGAAACCGAAAAAGGTTTTACATGGGGAGGACGTTCTATGGATCCGGGTACACTCTTTAGGGCTCGAGTTGATTCTCCAAATAAAATAATTCAGGTTAAAATCTGGTATGTTTACAACGACGATGAGCCTTTTTGGCGAGACCTGGTATGGTATCCCGAGTTTATGGTTAAAAACAAAAAGGGACTTTACGAGGGTTTTGTCAAAGGTAAGCTGCCGGATGCCTGGTTGGTCGAAGTGAAGGATATCGCTGACGGTTATCCCGGATATGTAAGCAGTGTTCCTCTGGATATCACCGGTAAGAAAACTGAGCGCAGGCAGTCAAAAGGCTCCCGTTCCCGGAATTGGGCGCCGAAAAAGAAAAAATAAAAAGAGAGGTTCAGATGAAAAGGCGTGACTTTATGATGACGTTAGGGGCAGGAGTGATGAGTTTACCGGATTCGTCAAAAAAAAACCGTCTTTTCCCACAGGAAAGCGAGACGGCTGAATCCATCTACTCGAGGGCATACTCAATCGATGCCATGAGCTTTGGAGCTGCTCCCCCCCGGAACTATGTCACCTATCTCACCGAGGATAAAGTCGAGGCTTTGAGAAAATCCGGGATTACGGCCCTGTCCATGAATGTAGTATCAGGTGAGTCGCGTTTGAGAGGGGTAGACTGCATTTTTCATGAAACCAAAAAAATGATCGGTGAATGGGATAGTTTTATAGCCGCTAATTCCGATGTTTTTTTGAAGGTAGTAAACTTTGAGCAGCTAAAAGCAGCCAAGCGTTCGGGAAAGGTGGGATTTATCTATAATTTTCAAATATCGGCTCCTTTCGGATGGGATCTCGAAAAGCTCAAGACGTTTTACCGAATGGGTGTCCGGCAGATCCAGTTGATTGGCGGCCGACGTAATTACATAGCCGATTCCTGCTGGGAGCCCACTAATGCCGGACTGAGTCAGTTCGGTTATGAGGTGGTTAATGCCTTTAATGAAATCGGAATCATAGTGGATCTTTCCCATGTGGGCGATCGTTCTGCCTATGAAGTCATTAAAGCATCCAAAGAACCTGTGATCTTTTCTCATTCCGGCTGCCTGGCGCTCAATCCACATCCGAGAAATGTGAGCGACCGTAATATCAGGGCCATGGCGGAGCGAGGAGGACTGTTCTGTGTTTACAATCAAAGCGGCTGGCTGACCAAAGATCCCTTTATCTCAATGGACCATTATCTAGCTCATGTCGATCATATTATAGATATTGCCGGAGAAGATCATGTTGCCATGGGCACAGACCAGGATGCCGTGGATATGACGGCCATGCGTCCTGATGAGGTGCAGCGCCACCAGGCAGGTTTTGAGAGAAAAAGGAAGGATTACCCCCAGTTGGATTGGGAGATCAAACATATGCGGGTTCCCGAATTAAGCCATCCCAAACGGCTGCTGCACCTGGCTCAAGCTCTGCACAAAAAGGGACATAAGACAAATACAATTGAAAAGATCATCGGGGGTAATTATGTTCGCGTTTTTAAAGAAGTTGTAGGTTGAAAAATAGGAGGTTTTGATGAAAAGGAGAGAATTTATGAGCAGTCTGGGAGCGGGGGCGGTTGCGGTTTCAGCGGTGCGCTTGAAAGGAAAGTCTGTAGTCCCTGAAAATGAAACGGCTGAGGAAATCTACCGCAGATCTTATGTTACCGATGCCATGTGTTTTGGCGCCGCTCCTCCCCGCACATACGTTCCCTATTTGACCGATTCCAAGATCAGAGCCCTGAAAACCTCAGGATTTACCGCTATTTCCATGTGTATGACAGTCGTTCCTTCAAGAATGGCCGAAAATTATGCTGCTGAAGTAAAGGATGTTATTAGAAAATGGGATGCTTTTGTAGACAAACATTCCGATGTTTTTATGAAAGTAACCAGTGCCGCTGAGCTGGATGAAGCCAAACGTTCAGGTAAAGTTGGTTTCATTTACAATTTCCAGAGAACTATGCCCTTCGGATGGAATCTTGACCGGTTGAAAGAATTTGTAACCATGGGGATACGCCAGATTCAACTCACTCACAATCAAAGGAACCTGGTGGCCGATTCGTGCTGGGAGAAAGCGAATGGGGGACTCAGCAGTTATGGTTTTGATGTTATCGAGGCTCTGCATGAAAATCGCGTAGTTATGGATTTGACCCATGTGGGTGAACAGTCGTCCCTAGAAGCTATCCTGTTCACGAAATCCCCTATGATCTTTTCACATTCCGGTTGTTTTTCCCTTTGCCCCCATCCCAGGAATGTCAGTGACCGCAATATCAAGGCGATGGCGGATCGCGGTGGGGTTTTCTGTGTCTACAATCAATCCGGCTGGCTCACTAAAGACCCCAAAATTTCTATAGATCATTACATTGAGCACGTCGAGCGTGTGATTAACCTGGGCGGGGAAGATCATGTCGCCATGGGAACGGATGGGGATGCTGTGGACATGACGGCTATGCGGCCCGATGAGGTGCTGAGGCATCAAAGGAGTTTTGATAATAGCCTGAAAGATTTTCCCCAGCTGACCTGGAAGGTGAAGCACATGCGGGTTCCGGAACTGAGCCATCCCCAACGCCTGCTTCACCTGGCTCAAGCTCTACAAAAGCGGGGATACAAAGCGCGCACTATCGAAAAGATCATCGGTGGAAATTATGTGCGGGTTTTCAAAGAGGTTGTGGGTTAAGTTAGAACGGCTGAATAGTTAGAGAAAAAGTGATTTTTTAAATAATTCGGAATGGTTTTAGATTGGGAGATGAAATGAATAATAAGAAGCTTTGGCTTTTTTTAGCGCTTATCAGCGTAATCATCCTTTCCTTTTTTTCCGGCAGGGCCCAGAAAAGGTTTTTTTCTCTCCCGGAGCCTGGTCCTGTCACTCCACCTTCAAGATCGGGATCCGCGTTCAATCCTTTTGAAACTCTTTCAAAAACTCAAGTTTATTCTGCTTCCCGGGTAAGTTCCTTTAATCGAAAAGGAGGGCCCCGCGATAATTTTTTTATCCCTACCACCGGCGAAGAGGTAACTCTGGCTGAGATCAAGGGTCCCGGTGCGATCACTCATATCTGGACGACCTTAAGAGGAACCGGCCGCGATCTTATTATCAGAATTTATTGGGAAGGAAACGACCACCCCAGTGTCGAGGCTCCCATCGGAGATTTTTTTGGTGTTGCCATGGGAATTGATGCCGATGTTAACAGCTATCCCATACAGATTTCCTCAAACGGCCGTTCCCGCAACTGCTGGTGGCATATGCCGTTCAACCGGTCTGCCCGGGTAACGGTGAGTGCCACCCGTTCTAAAGCCAATCTGAATAAAAAGACGGTATCGCTTTATTATTACATAGATTATAGAGTTTACGGAAAACCGATAAAAGACATCAATTATTTTCACGCACGTTTCACGGAAACCGATCCGGCCCAGCGGGGAAAGCCGGTAAAGTTATTGGAAGTTGAAGGAGAAGGTCACTTTGTTGGCGTGGTAATGGGCCACAGAGCCAGGACTCCCGGTTGGTTCGGGGAAGGTGACGATATTATTACCGTAGATGGAAAAGTATCATTTGCAGGAACCGGGACAGAGGATTATTTCTGTGATGCCTGGGGTTTCAGAGTGTTCACCGATCTCTACCACGGAGTTCCGGCCCTCGAAGGAAGAGAGACCGGAGACAGGCTGAGTGTCTACCGTTTCCATATCATGGATCCCATTCCCTTTTGGAAATCCTTTAAATTTGAAATCGAGCACTATCCCTGGATCAGCCCCTGGCCCAACACCGGCCGCGATTACTACTCCAGTCTTGGTTTTTGGTACCAGAAGCAGATCCACGCACCCTGGCCCGGCTTGAGCGAGATAATTTCGAATACGGAATGGAATCCTGCAAAGGGACGCTGGTATGTCGATGGAGCACTTGAGGCGGAGGACTTGGGTATAGTTGAATTTACGAGTGAAGCCGGCAGGAATGCCAGGCCTTCTGTTCAGCAAGTTATGCCCAACTTGAGCGGAGATCACATGCTGGCTTTCGACTCGGGAGGGGACGGAGAATTTACTCTGAATGTGCCTGTCGAGAACTCTGGAAGATATAACCTGAAAATGTTTTATGTCAGGGCCCCGGATTATGGGAAAGCTCAGTTGTGGATTAATGGAAATCCGGTTGGAGAACCTTCTGATATTTATTTAAGAACTGATGATCTGACCAGGCCCATCTGGCCGCCGAAGGAATTTGCTTTCCCCGGTGTTCTATTAAAAGAAGGATTGAATATCTTCAGGTTTGTTATCGATTCGAAAAATCCTGAATCAGAAGGGTATCGGCTGGGGATCGATTGTCTGGTTTTGAAAATGGAGAAATAGAGAAAGGCAGTCATTGGTATGCTTAAGTTAAAATCCATATTTTTTGTTTTTTTGGTTCTGATCACAGCCATCGGCTGCGGTAAAAAACGTTCTCCTGTATTCAAAAAGCTCGATTTGACAGTAGATTCAAAAACAGGAATAATTGATATCTCCGTTCCGGAAATTATCAAACCCTTTATTCATGTCATGCAGTGCCAATATCTGGGCAGCAGCAGGCCGGAAATCTTTTTGAAAGAGATTGATGAAAGTAAAGTCCATATCAGAATAATTTTCAATTTAGATGAGCCGGCACAACAGGACGATTGGCAGATAAATATAGAGCCTGCATTCCAACCGGATTTCCACTGGTCCCCCCATTTGACTCCCTCTGATGAATATATCATTGATCAGCATGCTTTTCGCTCACCCGCGCTAATCGTAACGTCCAGGTCACAGTCACTGGTAATGATCCCCGATCTTGATATCATGAAGATCGGAACTCCTGTCCGGTGGTACCTGGATTTAAATGCGGTCGATAACCTTCTTACCCTGGGGATGAGCGATTATGATGTCAGGCGCGGCCTTTTCTTTTCCCGAAAACCCGGAGCTCAATATCCTTCGGGCGAGCTTGAAATCGGATTTTACGTATTCTTTTCCAGGGAAAAGGAATCTATTGAAAATCCGTGGCGAAGTGTTTTAGCCTTTTTATGGAAAAACTGGGGAAAGGATCTGTTTGAATCGGACAGTCCCTTAAATCCGGACCTTGAACCTTATATAGAACACACTTATAACTGGGCCTTCGATAGCTGGAAAGAGGCCGTCTGGCAGGAATTTGAACTGGATGGGAAAAGAGTGGGTGCTCCCGTATTTATCGTCAATGTAACCCAGAGTCCCAACTATCATGGAAAAATCAATGAGAGGGAATTCCGCTCCATCTGGAATCAAGCCTGGTTCAGCTCCCTTCGTTCGGCTTCCGGCCTCTACCGTTATGCTTCCCGAACTGCCCGTGAAGATTTGCTCCGAAAAGCTCTCCTAACAAAAGAATTAGCGATTTCAGCTCCCCAAAGAAAAGGTTTTTTTAAAACGGTTATTGCAACTGAGATGGAAACAATTGAGATCGAAGGAAAGAAATACAATCGTTCAAAGGGATGGGGGACTGCATTCTGGGGAAACTCAGACAGAAATCCGGTGAATCGTCCTTCCGGGGAATCCAGAATCAGGGATGCAGGTATAGCACCCTATCATATTCTGGATATGAGCTGGACTGCGCTGCTGATGCTTCGCTGGCATCAGGAACTCGAAAAGGATAAACGACTGCTCGAATATGCTGAAAACTATGCAGAGAACCTGCTTGAACTTCAAGATGAAGCGGGTTTTTTTCCGGCCTGGCTTAATAAGGATACCTTGAATCCTTTGGGCATTCTGGATCAATCACCTGAAACCTCGATGTCGGTGACGTTTCTTCTGAAATTGACTGAAGTCACCGGGAGAGAAAAATATAAACAAGCCGCCATCAGGGCCATGGATGCAGTCTGCCGCGAGATCATTCCGGAAGGACGATGGGAGGATTTCGAGACCTATTGGTCGAGTTCCAGTTATGGAAACGACCAGCTTATCGGGAAAAAGATTATCAGGAATAATATGTATAAACAAAATAATTTTTCGATGTTCTGGACAGCAGAAGCATTATTTGAGATGTATCAAGCCTCAGGAGAAAAAGAATATCTTTTGACCGGCCAGCGGGTACTGGATGAGTTGTTGATGACCCAGGCTTCCTGGCAGCCCCCATATATGTATGTCCCGGTTCTGGGCGGGTTCGGTGTCATGAATTGTGATGGAGAATGGCTCGATTCCAGACAAAGCCTGTTTGCGGAGAGCATAGTTGAGTACGGCCGGGAACTTGGAATAGAGGAGTATATTCAAAGGGGGTTGGCTGCTCTCAGAGCTTCGTTTGTGATGATGTATTGTCCGGAAAACCCGGTTACAAAAAAACAGTGGGAAAAAATGTTTCCTTTTTTTGGGCCGGAAGATTATGGATTCACTATGGAAAATTATGGCCATGGCGGTCGAACCAATCCCGAAGGGGAAGGGATGGGAGTGTTTACGATCTATGATTGGGGTAATGGGGCTGCTGCTGAAGCCTACAACCGTATGGTCGATCATTATGGGATAGATTTTATAAATAGAAAGCAAAAAGAGCATTAACGTGAAAAACATATCCCGAAGAAAGTTCCTTAGATCCACCTCCCTGACTCTTTTGGGTTCTGCTTGTTCTTTGGGAACTTTTTCCTGTTCTCAAAAGAAAATCAAAAGACCGAATTTTGTCTTTTTTCTTACAGATGATCAGAGATGGGACGGAATGAGCTGCGCGGGAAATAAAATTCTCGAGACTCCCAATATGGACCGGATAGCCGGTGAGGGGATTCGGTTTGAGAATATGTTTGTTACCAATTCACTGTGCGGCCCAAGCCGTGCCTGTTATTTGACCGGAAAATATTCTCACAATCATGGAGTTCGCCGGAATGGAATGGCACTATCTTCAAAACAGAAGACTTTTCCGGAACTGCTGAAAGAGGCAGGCTATGAAACGGCCTTCATTGGTAAATGGCACAATAATGATCTGGGGCGTAACCGGAACTTCGACTACACCTTTGGCTTTAAAGGTCAGGGGAGTTATCTCAATCCTCTTATTGCGGAAAATCACGGCCCTGAGATTGAATACGAGGGACATGTTACCGATATACTTGCAGACAGGGCGATTGCATATTTGAAAAAAGAACACAACAAACCCTTCTGCCTGCTTGTTTGGTTCAAGGCTCCGCATAGGAGTTTTCAACCGGCCGAGCGTTTCAAAGAACTTTACCGGGATGTTGAAATTCCCAAACCTGAAAATTTTAATGATGATTATGCGGGCAGGCCGGATGCTGTGAGAAACGCCAACATGAAAATCGGCGATTTCGCCGATATCCCGGATTACCAGACTTTTGTAAAAGATTATTACCGTTGTTTGGCAGGTGTAGATGAAAATGTAGGACGGGTACTTGACGCACTGGAGCGACTGGGAATAGATGATGATACCGCAGTGGTTTATGCAGGAGATAATGGATTTTTCATAGGGGAACATCACTTTTTTGACAAACGATTCATGTATGAGGAGTCTATCCGGGTTCCTCTGCTGGTGAAATATCCCAGGATGATTAAAGCAGGGACTGTTGCCCCTCATATAATATTGAATGTGGATGTGGCGCCTACGCTGTTGGATATGGCGGGTATAAGTGTTTCCTCAAAACAAATGGATGGAAAAAGCTTCAAACCTCTCCTTCAAAGAAAAAAGATCAGGTGGCGGGATGATTTTTTATATGAATATTATGAATTTCCCGGCCCTCATTCCGGAAGAAAAAATCGGGGTGTCCGCACGGATAGATGGAAGTACATACATTTTTTTGAGGAACCTCAGGAATATGAGCTCTATGATTTAAAAAATGATCCGCATGAAATGAAAAACCTGATAAACGATCCGAATTACCGGACGGTAGCCGCACAGCTTAGCAGGCGATTGACTGAATTGAGAAGGGAGTTGAAAGATCCGGATCTGTGAAACTCGGATCGGTATATGAAAGACAGATGAAAATTAAAAAAATTCCTTGTCGCTACCTCATGTTTTTTATTTGCGGAGTTATTATCGTACTGCTGGGTGATGTCATAGTTCATCCATCTGGGGCCTTTATTCAAGGGGATGATGAAAAAACTGGTGAGGTGGATCGTGCCCAGGCCTTGACAATAGATTCCCGAGGAAATGTTTATGTAACCGGTTACAGTTATGAAAAAGGTTCCGATTATGATTTTACCACCCTTAAATATGACTTTGCGGGTAACCAAATATGGATGGCAAAATATAATGGGCCCGGCAACGGCTCTGATTATGCCTCGGCAGTAGCGGTTGATTCTGACGGGAATGTCTATGTTGCCGGTCACAGTAATGGGGCCGGAACTTCCTTGGATCTGACGGTTATAAGTTATGACCAAGAAGGAGAAGAAAGGTGGGTGGCAAGATATGATGGGCCTTCCCATAGAGATGATTATGCTCAGGCGCTGGCTATAGATGACGGGAATAATCTTTTAGTTACGGGCTACAGTTTCGGTCAGGGGACCGAACATGACTATATTACCCTTAAATTCACTTCAACCGGCATCCAACTATGGGCAGCTCGATACAATCCGCCCAGGAACAGAGATGATTCCGCCATCGCACTCGCCCTTGACAAGTACGGCAATGTTTTTGTTACCGGAACTGACCGCGTCAGAAGCACATCATATGATTTTGCAACTATTAAATATGACCCTAGTGGCAAACAGCTCTGGCTGGCACGTTTCCATGGTCATGGTGCCAATTTTGACTCCACTAAGGCTTTGGCTGTAGATGCTGAAGGTTATATTTATGTAAGCGGATTAAGCGACGACAGTGAGAATGGTTATGATATAGTCACAGTAAAATATGACAGTCTTGGAAATCAAGTTTGGGCCGTTCGATTCAACGGTTCGGCAGATAGAATTGATACTCCAAGTTCTCTGACTGTTGATAAACATGGAAATGTCTATGTTTCCGGAAGGAGTATTGGAGAAAATACGGCTTCTGATTACTGCCTTTTAAAATATAATAAAAACGGAAATCTGATTTGGGTTACGATCTATAACGGTCCTGGTAATGGAGCTGATACGGCATTGTGTCTGGCTCTTGATCACGATTCTAATTTGGTGGTGACAGGCCATAGTTGGGGAGATGGAACCGAACGGGATTTTGCAACGTTAAAATATGATCCCGATGGAAAAATGCTTTGGGAAGTCCGATACAATGGGTCTTCCAATGGAGAAGATGTGCCCAGATCGCTGGCTGTTGGTCCTGAAGATAATATTTATGTCACCGGATACAGTTTTGGAGAAAAGACCGCCTATGATTACGTAACTGTAAAATATGATTCAGAGGGAAATCAATTATGGGTTGCAAGATATCCAAACCTGAAAAATAAATGACAAAGAAGGAGAGAATAATGATTAGTTTCGGAAAAAAAATTATAGTGGCGGTTTTATTACTGTCCGGTTTAATCTGGGCTGAAGATTTTCCGACAGTAATGAAAATTCGTGAAAGAGCGGCCACCGTAGACAAGATTACCAAAATGAGGCTTGATCAACTTCTGCCTAGGATTTTAAGGGAAACCGGATTTGATATGTGGATAATTCTATGCAATGAGGATAACTATGATCCGGTTTTTAATACTATGGTTCCTTATGATGCCTGGTGTCCCATCACGCAGATTCTGGTCTTTTTCGATCCCGGGCCGGGAAAAGACATTGAACGATTAAATATTTCCCGAACAAATATGAAAGATCTGCATGAAAAAGTCTGGGACTCGCGTGCCTGGGATAATGAAAGAAAAGAAAGTCAGTGGGAGTGTCTGGCCAGAATTGTCAGAGAAAGAGACCCCAAAAAGATTGGAATTAACGAATCCGAAGTTATCTGGGCCGCCGATGGATTAACGGTTTCCTTGAAAAAAAAGCTGGTCAAGGCCATCGGCTCCAAGTATACCGAACGCCTCCATTCTGCCGAAAAACCTGCCACTCTATGGCTGGAAACTCTGCTGGATGAAGAGCTGGATTTGTTTGAAACGGCCGTCGCTATATCCCATGCTCTTATTGCCGAAACCTTCTCCAATCAGATTATAACTCCCGGGGTTACCACTACCGATGACCTTACTTTTCATTATCGACAGAGATTTGCCGATCTGGCATTGGGAATGGCTTTCAGGCCTCATTTTGGTATCCAGGGGAGAAGTCCTGAGCTTTTAAAAAAATATCCCAAAACCGATAAAATAATTCGGAGGGGCGATGTTCTTCACTGTGATGTGGGGATTAAATATCTCCGATACAATACCGATCACCAGGAAATGGCCTACGTTCTTCGCAGAGGCGAAAATGATATTCCGGAAGGCTTAAAAGCCGGTTTTTCCGAGGGTAACCGGCTGCAGGATGTTTTTTGCGGCGAATTCAGGGAGGGGCTTAGCGGGAATGAGATTCTCGGCCGAATTCTGAAGACAGCCAAGGAAAAAGGAATAAAAAAACCAAAGGTCTATTCTCACTCGCTCGGATATTATCTGCACGAGCCGGGTCCGCTGATCGGATTGCCCTGGGAACAGGTAAATACAGGCGGCCGGGGGGAAGTAAAACTGGTGCCCAACAGCTGCTTTACGGTGGAATTGAGTGTGAATTGTCCTGTGCCCGAATGGGGATTGGAGGATTTTCGATTCCGGTTCGAACAGGATATTGTTTACACTAAAAACGGAGTATTTTACCTCGATGGCCGCCAGACAAAATTCCATGTCATAAAATAAACTGAGGCAAAAAATGGAGAATAAAATGTCGAAATTATTGAGGTTATTATCTGTTTTAATGCTGGTTTTAACGGCCTTCCAGCCCTGTTTTTCGAAAAATATGGACATTCCGTCTGTGTTGAGTATCCGTAATCAGGCTTTGACCGTTAACCAAATCACAAAGCTTCGTCTTGACCGTCTTCTTCCGAAAATAATGCGGGAAACAAATTTTGATATGTGGGTCATCGTCTGTAATGAAGATAACTATGATCCGGTGTTTAAAACCATGATCCCTTATGACACCTGGTGTCCGATTGTTCAGATTTTGGTTTTCTATGACAGGGGGCCCGGTCAGGGAGTGGAGCGATTAAATATTTCCCGATCCAATATGCGGGGATTGCATGAGAACGCATGGGATCACCGTGCCTGGGATCTGGAAAAGAAAGAGAGCCAATGGGAAACCTTTTCCAGGATTGTGGGAGAGAGGGATCCAAAAAGGATCGCCATCAATCAGGGGGGAGTCATTTGGGCTGCGGATGGATTGACGGTATCCCTAAAAGAAAAACTGACAAAAACTATCGGTCCAAAATATTCTTCCCGGCTGCACTCGGCTGAAAATTTGGCGACCCTTTGGTTGGAAACCTTACTCGATGAAGAACTTGACCTATATGAGAGTGTGGTGGCCCTGGCTCATGCCATAATTGCAGAGACTTTTTCGAGTAAAGTCATTACTCCGGGAGTTACAACTCTGGATGATCTTCTTTATGACCATCTGCAGATAATTTCGGATCTCGGGCTACAAAGATATGGCTGGCCCTGGTTTCGCATTCGCTGGCGGGATCCCGAAGTATTGGAAAAATATGGGATGAACGATAGGACTATCCGGCGGGGTGATCTCATCCAATGTGATGCCGGGATTCTCTATCTCCGTTATTATACGGATCATTCCGAATGGGCATATATCCTGCGTCCAGGTGAAACCGATGCCCCGGAAGGATTAAAACTGGTATTAGCAGAAACCAACCGGCTGCAGGATGTTTTTTGTGAAGAGTTCAAAGAGGGTTTGACAGGAAACCAGCTGCTGGCTAATATGCTTAAAAGCGCTGAAGAAAAAGCGATTAATAATCCTAAAATCTATTCCCATTCCATCGGATATTTTCTGCATGAACCCGGTTCGCTGATCGGCCTGCCCTGGGAGCAGAAAGATACCGGAGGGCGGGGAGAAGTCAAGTTGGTCTATAATAGTACTTTTACGGCTGAATTGAGTGTGACGGCCCCGGTTCCAGGATTTGACGGCAAGGAATTACGGATGGCCATGGAACAAATTGTGGCTTTTACACCGGAAGGAATCTATTTCCTTGACGGGCGGCAGAAAAAATTCTATCTGGTAAAATAAATATTATGGAGAAAAAGAATGAAAATTCAACGACTCTTATGGTGCTTAGTAATAATTTTTTGTGCATGTACCGCATTGAGCCATGCAGAAAAGAATTCTCCCATCATAGGTGAGAGCGAAAGAGTTTATACTCTTGAGGCAGCCAATCAGGAAATAAAAGGTTTAGCCTTTGATGATGTTTCCAAAGATGGTCCTATTCTATACGTGCTTGATGGCTCCGGTAAAATCTTTTTATACGGAGTACAAGGGAATTCTAAAGAACTGATCTTTCTCCGTGTGCTTGAGCTACCGACCGGAGTAGATGGCGAGCCGATTGAAAGTCCCCGCGGTCTAGCTTTTGTTCTGGAAAAAGGACAACCGGTTATTTACTTTTTGAACTGGATTAAAAACAGAGCTGAAGTAAAATCTCAACTATGGCGGTATAATGTAGTCAATCAAAAATCCACTATCCAGGATCTCAGTTTATTTGTTTTTAGGCTGGGAGACAGGGAAACATTGGATCTATCCTATAGTAACGGCAAGCTGCTCATAAGTTTCGATTCATCAGGTTATTTGGAACAAAATGTGCGTATAAAACGGGGGATTGTCCAACTGGGATGGAACCAGGCATATGACGGAAAGCTGGAGTTTATAAAACATTTGCCGGATTCAGGTCAAATGCCGTCACGCGGACTGGCGCACATGGAGCTTGAGGGAGCGAGATATTTTTGGGGAACAGTTGGCAGTGACTTTATCTATTCTGCTGATGCCCAAACCGGGCGCGGCCTTTTCCATTTCAAAATTCCCGGATCTGAGCAGGAAAATCATCCTTATTGGGGATTAACATTTGGAGACCAATCCCTCTGGGTGTCAGAGAGTGCTGCCGGGCCTGACCGGATTCATAGAGTTAATGTTACCAGAAACCTTGATGCATCTTATGAAGGCCCGCGTATTCTGCGGCATCTGGTCATGACTATAAATACAGTGCCGGAGAAAAACCATCCCGATCCCGGGAAAGTGTATCATTATTATTCCCGTCCCTATGCTTATGAGCCGTTGAATAACCAGGGGATTTGGCCGAAAACCGAGAAACTGATTGATGTTTCCAATGTTCCCAATGCAGCTTTAAAAAAATTCACATATGATCCTGCTGACGATAAAACCAGCCGGCAGTACATGGGAGTCGCCGAATATGCGAGTGCCCCAGCCATGTCATATTCATCCCAATACGAAATAGACTTGTGGACGAATCCTTACCGAAAATTCGTGTATCCTCACCGGGTCAATCTGAATACCGAGGCCCTGGCTGGGATGAATTATTTAGCCGATGATCCTGAATTATTTAATCTCAAAGATACGGCAACCTACGACAGTTTTTTAGCCAGAGTTAAAACCTATATCGAAAAGCAATACGGTGTGCCTGCCGATATGGACAGTCCTTACTGGGCGGCACGTAATGTTCTTGAGTATATTCAGGATCATTACTACTATCCCAGCAGACCGAAAAGGAAACCGGCAGCAGTAGATTATGATCGCCAGCACTACGATGCCAATCCGGGAAATCTGAAAATAGACCTTTCCAGAAATCCCTATGATAAATCCCAGATAATCGCCTGTTCGGGTACAAGTGTCATGGTTGCCGGCATAATGCGTTATTTAGGATTTCCGGCCCGGTGGTTGGGAACGGGAACAGAAAAAGGGCCGTCATTATGGGATGAGAACGGAAATGGGCTCCTGGATGAAGATGAGGCGGCCCCGGTCTCCAGCGGGCACAGGTATACTCAGGTTTGGTTGGGAAACAACTATGGCTGGATATGTTTTGATGCCACTCCAACCCGGCCGCCGTTTAATGATTATGATCCTCTGCCTCCTATGCAGCCTCAATGGAGATTTATGAACCGGGCAGCAGCCGGGCATCTTAAGGATAAGAGAATTGTATTTAATGTAGGATCCGGTTTGTTCCGGCCCCTATACCGGGATTTTGAGTATGATGAAAAGCTGGCTGTCGATAACAACTGCGGCGGAGATCAACGGTACAACCTGCAGGGACGATTTGAGAAACCTGGCTTGTGGAAATTATCAAGGCACCGCATAACCGTTAAAAATCTGTGTTTCATAAAAGACATTTCACTTTCGGGTTCGAAAGACAAGACCAAGATCACCTGGGCTTTAAAAGGAGACTGGAACAAAGATCCGGGGGCTCAATTGTCGGTCTTTCTGCAGCAGCTTCAGCCGGATAAAAAGCTTGAGGATATTGCCGTTCTGGCAGAGCGGATTGCTTATGATGCCGGTTCTGTTGAAGTGGATCTTACTCCTTACAGCGGAACCCAATATCGAATATGTATCCGTAAGGTTGGGGATGCGGAGACCGGCGGCCAATCGGAAATTTTTTCATTAGAAATATAAGATGATTTGATGAAGAAACCAGGACCGATATTTTTTGCGGGAGGAAAAATGATCAAAAGTTTTAAAAAAATCTTTGTAATTTTTTTGTTTATGGCTTTAACGTGGGAGTTTCTGCCGGCTCAGGGTGAAAATTTTCCAGTTGTCCTGAACATGCGGGAAAGAGTGGAGACGGTAAATCATATCACCCAAATGCGGCTTGAGGAACTTCTACCCGAAGTCATGAGGAAAGCCGGATTCGACATGTGGATAATTCTCTGTCAGGAAGATAACATCGATGCCGTATTTCGCACCATGATTCCCAAGAATACCTGGAATAAAAGAGATCATATCCTGGTTTTCTATGACCGGGGTCCGGGAAAAGGTGTGGAAAGGTTAAATGTATCCCGCATGAATATGCGGGGATTTCATGAAAAAATCTGGGACACTGAGAAAGAAGGACGATGGGAGTGTTTGGCCCGACTTGTCAGGGAGCGCGATCCCAAAAGAATCGGCATCAATGAGTCCGAGGTGATCT